>CAXBNB010000677.1:0-2908 GCA_963976505.1 uncultured Reichenbachiellaceae bacterium | reverse complement strand
CTGTAAGCCCAGCCACAGCACCAGTTAGTGCAGAGGAAACTTGAAATACAGGTTGTTTGGTCAAAGATGATCCCTCCACTTGTTCCACAGACCCAGTCAAATTAACCTTTTTCTGTGTGCCATATCCTACCACAACTACTTCTTCGAGCTGTTCAGCATCCAAAGTCATTGACACATCTATTACAGTACTTACTCCTACTGTGATTTCCTGTGTAGTATAACCTACAAATGAAACTACAAGAATAGCATCCGTTACTGCACTCATACTGTAGTTTCCATCCAAATCAGAAGTAGTACCTGTACTTGTACCTTTTATGACGATACTCGCACCAGGCAGTCCTTCTCCATTTTCATCCGTAATTTTTCCTGATATGTCCACATCTTCGATAAAGACTTCAACATCATTACTGTACTTGTTTGGAGAATTTCCCCTTTGTACTATGATATTTCTGTTTACTTGGCGAAATTTTAAACCTGACTTTTTTGATATATCAATCAATATGTCTCTTACTTTTAAAGACTCTCCTTTACGAAATGAGATGTCCAATGATTGGTCAATGTCTTCTTTACTGTATGAAAAGTGGAAATCCGTGTGGTGTTCCAGCATTTTAAATACCTTCTCCAATTTGGCCTTTGTAAATTCCATATCAACAGTTACATCGCTTACGCTTTGAACTTTTTGTGCGCTGATGTCTTCCGCCCATATAGAGCTTAACATAAAACATTGAATGACAAGACCGTATAGTGATAGCTTAGAAAGCATAATTAACTTGTCTAGTAATTTTAACTTCATAATTTTGTATTTGAGATGAATAATTCGTTTGAGTCTCGGCTTCATGTGATTGTTCGCGCTATTTCATGAAACCAATAGGACCGGCCTCTGAGGTCGGTCTTTTTTTGTGGTGGTTTTTCGCTATATCTTCATAGGCATGCTTTTTATTTTAGAATAACTATATCGTCATGAAACTCATAATCGAATCCCATGGACAAACCGACGTTGTGTAAAACCCTTTCAAGGCTTTCTTTCTCAAAAGTTCCAAAAAAGTGTTTTCTCTTTTTTAATTTCGTTTTGTTTTGAATCTTTACTCCATACCACAATTCAAGAGTAGGAATAATTTCTTCCAAAGTGAGATCGTGAAATATTAACTTGCCATTTTTCCATGCCAATACTTCCTCTACATTGAAAGTGTCAGGCCCTGAAATACTGTTGCCCTTCACTATGGAAAACTGCCCCGGCAACAATATCATTTCATTGTTTTTACCGTTTTGATCACTGCCAGCCCTCAACTTCACTTTTCCGGTAACCAGGCTTATCTGTATCTCATGTTGAGCAAGCGCATCTACATCGAATGACGTTCCAACTGCTTCTACTTTAACATTTCTGCAATCAACTACAAAAGGCATTTTTGGGTTTTTGAATACATCAAAAAATGCCTGACCTGTGAGGTGAATATCCCTGTTTTCCTGCCCAAAATTAGATGAATAGCTTATTTTACTCCCTGAATTGAGCCATACTATTGAGCCATCCGGCAAGGTAATGGTTGACTTTTGTCCAGGTAGGGTTTCTTTCTCTATCACCTTGCTAGCCACCTCATTGGTCTCTGTTACTTTGAAGAAATCAATTCCTTTTACCAAAATTGCAGAAGCAATAACGATGAATACTGCTGCTACTTTCAAGATATTTGCTATGTTTAGTCGAATCCAGTTTGTTCTTTTCTCAGTTGCAGGCTCAAAAGCTGCTTCCCAAATTTGTTTGCCAACTTCCTCTTGATTGATTAACATTTGATCTTCCTCACCAAAAAACCTGTCTTGCCAGATTTCGGCAAACACCTCATATTCGTCTTTGGCCTGAGGCGATGAATTCAACCATTCCTGTATTTGCGCCTTTTCATTGGTCGAAGCACAACCGGAAAGTTCCTTAGCCAAAATGTCGTATGGTGTGTTGTTTATTTTCATTGTTTCATTCAATTCAAAGTAAAAAGCCAGAAGCAGGCATTTACCCTTAATGTTTTATTTTTTAATGTTTACAACTTTAGTCAAAGTGTTATTTCCAGCTTTATAATCTGCTATTGTTTTGGCAATGGCCTTCATGGCTAGCCCCATGTGGGCTTCAACTGTTTTTATAGATAAATCCAACAGCTCAGCCACATCCTTATATTTCAACTGGTCTTCCTTGATTAATTTGAAAACCATTTTTCGTTTGGTAGGCAAACAATCTATAGCATCCTTTACCACACTATAAAGCTCATTGCCTATGTACTCGTCTTCAGGAGAACTGCTGTATGAAAGCATCAAATCACCTTCACTTTCCAGTTTTCCTGAATAAACCAATTGTGTGTTCTTTTTGAGGTATTTTAAGGCCTGATGTTTAGTTACTATGAACAAATACCCTTCTATACTATCCATTTCTGCAATCTTGTCTCGCTTTTTAAGAATGGTCAGTAACACATCCGAAACTATCTCTTCAGCAGTATTGTGATCATTGATATAGAGAAGGGTGAACCAAATTAGTTTTGGGTAATACTTATTGAAAAAGTAATTGTAAACATCACGATCGTTGGATTGAGAAAGTTTTTGAAAAACTTCTTTCAGACTCCAATCTTCGTATTTTTCCACCTTTTCCAATAGCTATTTCAGTTAAATAGGTTTATCAAGTTACACTCGATTTCAATGAAAAGCCAAAATGCAGGAAATACCCTTAGTCAGGATTGAATTAATTTATAAAAAGTTATTAAAGGCCTTCCTATGACATCCCTTAAAGGATTAGGTCGGTTTATAAATCATTGATCTATCCGCAAAATGGACAGACTTATAGTGAAACTTTGAACATGAGAGCAGTTCCAAACAACATTGATTATACAAGAACTTCTTCCGAAAGCGCTAGATCAATGATTGTAACTTAAGCGAC
>CAXBNB010000676.1:0-2910 GCA_963976505.1 uncultured Reichenbachiellaceae bacterium | reverse complement strand
CAAAGCGATGAATTGAGTAAGGCACTCCTACATGGGCATTCTTATACCGGTAATCCCATCGCATGTGCGGCTGCCAATGCCAGTTTTGAAATATTAATGGATAAGACTTGTGAAGAATCACGCAATCGAATCAATGCGCAACATACTGCTTTCGCTGCAAAGCTTAAAGAATCACCATCAGTTGAAAATATCCGTATTCTGGGAACAATTCTAGCTTTTGACATCAAAGGACATGGCACCACTACTTATGACAATGAAATTAGAAAGAAAATCTTTCCGTATTTTCTAAAAAAGGGAATTCTATTGAGGCCATTAGGAAATGTGATCTATTTCATGCCTCCGTACATTATTTCCAACGAGCAACTTGAAGAGGTATATACTGCTGTTTTGGGATTTGTAAATCAACAAGCAGGGTGAAAAACAAAAAGGGTGCATGTTCTTGACGAACGTGCACCCCTTTCAACAGGTAGAAACCGTGGTTTCTAATTGCTGCCAAGTAACCGTTAGAAGTCCTCAAAATCTTCTTACCAACTTACGCCGATTTTCCAATATTGAAAGTCCCGTTAAACTTCGAATCAAAAGGACGTGTCCTAATTATTCTTCCCTTCTCTGAGACCAATCTGAAAGATTAACTTTTTATCTCTCCTTGGTGATACTAAGGTAGGATAGATCATTAATTTTACCAAAAAATACCCCCTTCAGTTATCTACAACTTTCCCACGTATTATCAACAAGTTTTCAACTTGATCCACGTTTTAGGTTTTCAAGGTAGTTCTATGTGTTAGATTCACTCAGCTCAACACCCAAATACACCGTCACTCCTTTCAGCTCATTCTTCAACCGCTCCGCTCCTTCAGAGGTCATTTTTGTTTGCCACAGGTAAACCCTTTTTAAGGATGCCATTTGCTTCAGTGTAGCAATACTTTCATCGGTAATTTGAGTGTCATACAGATTAAGTACTTCCAAATATTTCAAGTTCCTTAGTTCAGCCAAACCAGCATCAGTAACCGGGTTGTTATTCAATTTTAACTTAGTAAGATTTACCAATTGACCAACAGCAGAAAGCATTTTATCATCTACTTCATTAGAAGAAAGATCCAACCAAGTAATCTGTTCTTTTGCAAGAAGTAGTGCATCAATTTGGTTTTGAGAAACTTTACTTGTTGCTGATTTGATCTGCAAGAAATGATGTCCTGATGACAAGGGTTTAACTACCAATCCAGCTTCTGTCATTTTATTTATTTCAGTATTAGCCGCCATCGGCACCTGTATCATTTCATAATGCGGTTTGGCTTTCGTATCAACGCCATAGTCACGCAAAAGCAAAGTTTGTATTTCCTTCGGTACTTCGCTGGCAGAAAGGCTTGCATCGTACGATGCGCCGCTTGCCACCCACCATTCCATTATTTTCAACTCACTATAAGTCATGGGCTCCCCTTTTGGTGGCATAAATTTCTTGCTTTTCTGAGGCAATGTAACCCTTACAAAAAGTTCACTGTCATGGGCCTTTCCCGGTAGGACAACTTCTCCATTTTCTCCTCCTTTTTCAATACCTTCACGTGATGTAATCAGCAACCCACCTTTGGTTTTAGTATCGTTGTGACAACCACTGCACTTATTGATCAACGCTGGCTGTACCAGGTGTTTAAACACAATTAAAGAATCAGGATGAGCAGGAATTGTATTCTTGTTACCATCATTTACCACATTCATACCAGCAATTTGCTGTCCAAACTTTGGAGCGTAAACCAACAGATAATCACTACCATGGGTCAAATTGCCTCCTAAATGTCCTGTAATTGAAACAAGCACTACTAATACCCCAACTATTGCACTGGTGATTTTGGGTGAGAATTCGATGTGGCCAGCTTTTACTGCCCAACCGCCAAATGCAAATATTGCTACAGTTATTCCCATCCATTTATGCCAAAATAATGTCTGCTCATCATATCCCCCGCCCTCTGCGAGCAACAAGCCAATGATGATAGACAATATGGCTCCAAAACTGCCGCAAAGGATAGAGATAGAAATAGCTAAATCCAACCCTTTGTATTTTTCACTGAACATCCTTGACAAAACTTCCATAATAGCTGCCAACAACAAAAAACCAATTGGAAGGTGCACTACCAAAGGATGAAAACGACCTAGAAACAACTCAAAATTCATAATATCTGTAATAGTTTAGTTTACTTAAAAAGTAAGTTGATTTATATTTTTAAAGTGAAACACGATAAGGCAGCTAAAATAACAACAAAGAATGACTCTAAGAACTAAACCCTCTCCAACTTAATCGGATAAGTTCTTCCTCCATTCCACTGACATACATATACATTTTCATTTACATCAACACAAACGTCATGACCGTGTCTTATGAAAGGTACTTCTTGCATTTGATATTGTAATTCACCGTTTAAATACCTTGGCTTTTGACCACCGGGATTAGAAACCACTTTGTCATTTTCATCTAAAATAGTAATATACCCTGTACCATCTTTTGCTTCGCCATCCACCTGCGACCAGCATACCCCAGCATAAATATTTTTTCCATGAACTACAGCTCTATTTATCATTGCTCCGGGAATGGTTACGGTCTTCTTATATACACCATCAAGTGAATAAAATTTAAAGGAACACTCCTGTCTGGAAGTCACTATCAATTGAGGTGCATTTGGGTTTCTTAAATCGACGGTCACGCCATGAGCATTCAGCAATCTGTAGTTTGGATCTGGGTTCTCACTTCCACCAAAGTGCCTGATGTATTTTCCATATTGATCGTATTGAATAATGAAATTGGAACCGTAACCATCCGCTACATAAATATCTCCATTTGGTGCTACGGCGGTTTCAGAAGGCTTGAATTTATCTTCAGGCTTATATATTCCAATCGTATGCGGATGCCCAAGGTTAAAT
>CAXBNB010000675.1:0-2922 GCA_963976505.1 uncultured Reichenbachiellaceae bacterium | reverse complement strand
ATCAATAATGATGGATTCCAGAAATTTTGCGGACGGTCTGACCCAAAAACACCTTGGGTCTGGAATAAATAGATTGGCTCTAACCCAAATGGACAACTTGTCGGTTAGGGAAAGTTTAGATTTCTCTATTACTATCCCTTGTTTCACCGTTTTACTTGACGATTTAAAGAGTTTTTTATAAATACCAAATGGCTCCCATATTGGAAATCGAATCACTTCCAAGTTGGGATCAACATCTTTCAACAATGACTCATCCTGCAGAGAAAAATCTGGATTTTCAGGAGTGAATATTATAGGCTCCCAGCCAAATTCGGGCAGGTATTTCACAAACTTCAACCAACGCTGAACTCCCCCTCCTCCACTTGGAGGCCAATAATAAGTTATAACAAGTACTTTTTTCACTCTTTGTTTATTTTCACACACAAATAAAAGTCATTTAAAGCTGCTCTTTAACAAAACGGAATGTTTATTAGCTTATTTTTCTAAAAACGGTCATTTCCTTTTTATTTATTGAAAATAGTCACGTAATCGGTAGGAATTTTATAATTTCGACCTTTCTTAGGAAAGGCTACCAGCTAAGTAATACCTAAGTTAGAATTAATAAAAGAAGAAACAAAAATGAAAAAGATAGCGGTTTTAACCTCCGGTGGAGATGCTCCTGGCATGAACGCATGTGTGCGGTCTGTCGTAAGGAGCGCATTGTACCTAGACTTAGAAGTATATGGCGTAAGATACGGGTATGATGGAATGATCAAAGGCGACATTCACAAAATGAAATCTTACTCGGTCAGTAATATAATACAACGTGGCGGAACCATTTTGAAATCAGCAAGAAGTAAAGATTTCATGACGAAAGAAGGTCGTCAAAAGGCTTATGAGCAATTGAAATACTATGGCATAGAGGCATTAGTTGCTATTGGTGGTGACGGTACTTTTACTGGCGCCAATATTTTTTATCAAGAGCACGGCATTCCGGTGATAGGTATTCCAGGCACCATTGACAATGACCTGTATGGTTCTGATTTTACTATTGGATTTGATACAGCAGTAAATACGGCATTGGATGCCATTGATAAAATTAGAGACACAGCCAACTCACACGACAGGGTATTTTTTATCGAAGTGATGGGAAGGCATAGTGGGTATATTGCCATACAATGTGGTATCGGTGGAGGTGCTGAGCTCATAATGGTACCGGAAACATCTACGACTATTGAGGATGTAATCAACAAACTCAAAAAAGACAGAGACAGCCAGAAAACATCGTCTATAGTGGTGGTGGCCGAAGGTGATGAACAAGGAAATGCCCATGAAATAGCAGAAAAAGTAAAAGTACATCTTCCAGATATGGACATGAGGGTTTCAACTCTTGGTCATATTCAGCGTGGTGGCGAACCAACTGCCAGAGACAGAATCCTTTCTTCAAGATTGGGTCTTGCTGCTGTTGAGGGATTGCTAAATGGTCAGAAGAATGTAATGGCGGGAATTGTTGACAACAAAATCGTCTATACTAACCTCAAGGTGGCCATTTCAAAATCTAAACCAATACAAGATGAATTACTAAGGCTTACAGAAATACTGAGCATGTAATACTAAGAAGTATAAGATCAAAAAAAAGGGGAAAGAACTAAGTTCTTTCCCCTTTTTTATTTTGCAATAAGGATGCCTTATTTCCCTAGCTTCACAAGATCATAACCTACTGAAATCTGGAATGTATTGTTCTTATTAGAGTTAGTACCGGCATCATTGACCTTACTTAGCCCCTTTACATACCTCACAGTGAAATTCAATCCAAAGGGCAAATCAATACCTGCTCCTACTACTGCAGACAAATCACTGCTTTTAAGTTGGTTTTTAATATCTCCATCTGCATCTTCTGCTCCCATCAACACTCCGAACTGTGGCCCTAAATGAAAATTCAATACTGGAACAGGATTGAACCTCAATAGAACTGGAATATTTAAATACTTAGTATCAATACTTTCTTTGATGGTACCAGCGTCAATCTTACTCCCTTGCGCAGAGTAATAAGCTTCAGGCTGAAGGCCAATTCCTCCAAGTTTAATCCTCATATAAGCTCCAAAATGAAAACCTGTTTTAGTGGCACTATTTTCAATGTCACTCAATGTGGACATATTGAGCCCACCTTTGATACCCACACCAACTCCCTGGGCATTGGAACAAAAAACTACAAGCAGACACAATGCTGCCAATACACCTAATTTTTTCATAGTTTTAAATTTTAGTTTTAATAATATTCAAATATAGAATTTAATTATTAGAAGAAAACTTGAACTATTCTAAATATTTCCAGGAAAGGACCAAATGTCAAGTGGCTTTTTCTAAATGCCCATTTTGGTAAAGTCGCATCACCCTTCCCAAAGTAAGCCCTTGATAAAGAACAGAACACACAACCACAACGTAGGTCATGGTTACTATGATTTCCTGTCCTTTGAACTCAAATAAGGAGAGTGAAACAGCAACAGGCAACCCCCCACGCAGCGCTCCCCATGACAATACGGATATGGTGCCACCATCAAAGGACCTATTCATTGACATCAACCTTATAGGAATAAATACACTCAGCCACCTCGCAAAAATCACAATATTGATCGCAAAAAATCCTGCTGCGAAATAATCCATTCGCAAGGGAATGACTAGCATTTCGAATCCTATAAGTACAAACAACATAGCTGCCAGGGATTCTTCCATCAATTTCCAAAATTTATACACATAAGTACCCACTGCACTCTCTCCATCCTTTTCTCTGCCTAGATTTCCTACAATTAATCCTGATAATACCGCTACCAACATAGATGATACAGATAAGAAATCCGCAACAAATGAACCAACCAACACTAAAGCCAAAGTAATGAGTACTTCAACCTGTGCATCATCATTATCAATGTATTTGAGTATCTT
>CAXBNB010000674.1:0-2927 GCA_963976505.1 uncultured Reichenbachiellaceae bacterium | reverse complement strand
GTAGGTTCTATAAAGTAACCTTTAGATTTATCGTAACCTCCACCAACAATGATTTCTGCATCATCAGCAGATTTGGCTGCATCAATATATTTAGCTAGTTTATCAAAAGAACCTTCATGGATAACAGCAGTAACAAAGTTGCTCATGTCTTCTGGTGATCCTTGTTTAAAAGAGTTGACATCTTCAATTACATAGTTTTTTACTTCTTCTTTCAATAATTGTATTTTCTTGAGAAAATAATCTAGAAACGGCACGTTCTGAATAAATTCGCAAAAAATCATCTTTTGATTTTAACCCGCTGGAAGAGACAGCAAAATCAATATTGTTTTCAGCCAGTATTTTCAGGTTGTAGGGTGCAAGTTCCCAATGTTTCATTTGTTTCAGAGAAACCGATTTTGCCTCATAAGGATCATCCAAATTATATGCTTTCGGAAAATTAACCTGAGTAATGAGGGTCGCATTGGTGCTTTTAATCTCTTTTATATTTTGATATTCACTGCCGTTGGAATTGATAATATACTGTACTCCAAACTCATCGCCAATTTTATCTGCTCGCAATATTCCATGCTTATTTCCCCCATCAAAGAACTGTGGTACTCTTTGGTTTTCGATCCAAGCCTGCAATGACAGATCAGTATAGGGTTTCGTTTCCATATACCATTTGGCATCAAAATAGGTTTGTCTCAAAAGTGCCACTGAACCCATCATTGAAGAGGGATACGCCTGAGTAGAAGTCCCCTTATTGAACGAATAGTGAGCCGCCGCTTTTTCGATCAAGATAGATTCATTTTCGTTTTCATCAAGCAATAGAACCAATGTAGAAGTGCCTCTTGCTATTCCATCAGTATTTAAACTCAACACCGCCCCAAATCCTAATTTTCTATAAACTGCAGCTTGTTTTTTGTCCGCTTTAAAATGCTCAGAAGCATTGATGTAAGACTTGATGGCATCATTGGCATTGTAAGCCCCGGGAATTTCTGGTTCGACCTGGCTCGGGTTTCCACTTCCTTTTCCGGCCTTAAGTCTGGAAAAACCATAATTGGTATTTAAATCTATAAACGACGGATATATATATTTTCCGCCACAATCAACCACAGTGTATTCCTTGGCAATGCTGATATTTTTTCCAACATTGACTACTTTTCCTTCTTTGATCAATAAAGTGGCTGAATCAATAGACGTCTGATAATCGATAAATATTTTGGCATTGATCAATGCATAAGACTTTGACCGATAATCTCTGACCCCATTGTAGGGGAAATTATCCTGAGAAAAAGCAGCGTCTATACCAGTCAAGAACAGGGCTGCCAATAAAAATATTTTTTTCATAGTGCAAAATTAAAGTCACAAGATACTCTAAAATTGACTTGTCAGACATGGTAAATTACATGAATGGTGGCTCAACAAAACGGCATAAAAAAAGGTGTCTTTACAAGACACCTTCAAAATCAAAATTATATTACGCTATTTCTTATCTCTCGATAAGAACCCTTGTTGTCGTGGTGCGCAGATCTGATTCTAATTTTAATAAATAAATTCCTGTCTTGAGGTTACTTATATCCAATCGTTTGTTTTCACCCGATATAGATTTAGACAATATTTTTATACCACGTAAATCATATATTCTAGCATTTATACTCTCAAAACCAGCCGCCTCAATATTGATAAACTCATAGGCAGGGTTTGGATAAACACTTACACCCATCAATTCATCTTCAATACCAGCCGGCACGGCTACTTCAAATGTAGTTGACTCGGATGCCTCATTGTAGTTTTCATTTCCTGATTGCGATACCGTAACTGTAACAGTACCTACAGTACCGTCCAAAGTAATGGTAGTACCGTTCAAAGTAGCTGGACCACTTATCGAATAAGCCAATTCAAGTCCAGAATTTACAGAGGCTACAACATCAAAATCTAGATCCGTGGTGATCTTAGTAGGGATCGAATTGATAGAAATTGTCTGATCTCCTTTCAAAACAGTGAATGTTTGTTCCACGCTAGGAGCAGCAAAATAATCTGCATCACCTGATTGAGATGCCTTTACTGTTACACTGCCAGCACCATTTATTTTCAATGAGTTACCAGTAACTGTAGCTGACCCAGACAATATTTCAAAACTTACATCCAGGCCACTTGAGGCTGTTGCAACCAAATCGAAATCAGGATCGCCAAAGCTCTTATCTGCCAAAGAATTAAATGTAATCGTCTGATCAAGTTTGTCTTCTTCTACTGTGACGGTTACAGTGGCTGTAGCACTGTTTCCATAGCCATCTTGAGCAGTAAGAATAACAGAATTAGCACCAAGGTTGGTTTCGTTAAAAGATGTGACATCCAAGCTTAAGGTGACATTTCCACAATTGTCGTACGATCCATTGTCAACTTCTGTGGTCGTGATAGTTGCATTGTTATTGTCATCCAAAAACACAGTTAAGTCTTGGGCAATTACAACTGGTGCCATATTGTCTTCCACGGTAACAGTGGCTGTAGCCGTGGAACTGTTTCCACTTTCATCGGTTACAGTCAACACAACCTGATTGCTAGGTCCTACTTCTTTTACAGGAGCTGCAACACTTGAAGGTTGAATAGATGTTTCTTCAGCAACTAGGTAGCTGCAATCAAAGCTTGAGTTATTCAAACTTAAGGTCAAATTGGACTGAGCCGTGCAATTGTCAGTGGAACCATTGTTGATATCGGCTACAGTGATAGTAGCATTTCCATCTTCATCCAATTCCACCGTGATGTTTTTTGCAATTGCCACTGGTGCCATGTTATCAATTACAGTGACTGTAGCAGTGGCAGTAGAAGTATTGCCACTTTCATCGGTTACTGATAAGATGACGGTATTTGCAGAGGGAGGTGGTGTCACTCCTACAGCAGTCTCTTCTACTACCAACCCACCATCATTTTCAGAAGATTTTGAAAGG
>CAXBNB010000673.1:0-2934 GCA_963976505.1 uncultured Reichenbachiellaceae bacterium | reverse complement strand
CGTATTCGGCACTAGCCGTGTTTATCTCTTCAAGGTTTTTCACCCTAAAAAAATTCACTTTCTCTTTTACAACAGTAAGTCCTTCAATATTGAGCAGTTCTTTTTGAGCCAATGAAACGACCTCATCGTCTTCCCCTTTGTCTATATATGCTTCTAATATTTTTTTTGCCTCATCGTATTTTTGATTTGCTTTTAATGAAGCTGCGTAATAGTAATTGGCTGATTCGTCATCAATTCCAGCATTAATTGCCGCTCTGTAAAATGGTTCAGCCTCGTTCAGTCTATTGGATTTCCTGTAGGCTTCTGCCAATTTAAAATTGGCTATTGGATCATTGGGTTTCAGTGATTTTTGATACATCAAAATCGCTGAATTGTATTCTCCGTTCAAAAAACTTTTTTCAGCTTTTTTTATAGAGCTGCATGAGCCCAAAGCAATCACAATAATTAAAATCCAAACTTTATTCATATTCTCAACAGATGTATAATGCATGAGTAATCATTCCAAATCATTAAACTAACAATAATCTGACAATAATCCCCTACATCAAATTTATTTGAGTGCTTCTATTTTTAGAAATACCGCTTGAGCCATGTTTCATTCGCCGGCACTTTCCACTCATTTCTGAATTGCTCAAGATTGTCAATCAAGTTGTTGAAGGTCACTGTTTCTGAACTTATTTTACCTTCAGCAATCAGCGATTTCAAATCGTTCATTGAACTTTGAAAAATTTCTCCATTCAATAAAAAAGCAACCTTCGTTCGGTCAAAAAAGTCAAGTTTCAATTCGCTTTCTAATTTCCGCACCAAGCCTACTGAGGCATCTATCGAACAACCACTTGCCGAATTGTAATTTTCATCTACAGAAATTACGAGAAATTTATCATGAAAAACTGAAAAGGAGCTCTTCAGTGCATTTCCATGTGCAGCCCATTCCGACAAAAATTGCTTGGAAGAATCTTCAATTAGACTCACTTCTTGGTTGCTTAGTTGTCTATCAGCCTGATAAATCCAAACACGGGAATTAGGCGACATCTCTTCAAATGGAATATACATAATTAAGTCTTTTGATTCCAAAATACATACGTATTGGAACGCCAAAAGTAGGCAATAAATAAATTTTTATTGCTCTTTTTCGATAGTTGATGACTTATCTAAGCATCAACCTCTTCGAGTTTTTCAGGCTCACGAGGAAATATCAATGATAAAACTATAGACAGTGTCAAAACTCCAATGATAAACCCGAAAGAAAGGAATATAGGAATGTGAAGATCGATGAGTTCGGCAAGCATCTTAGCACCAATGAATATGAGAACAAAGGAAAGTCCTTTTTGCAACAAATAAAATTTATCCAACACATTGGCAAGTAGGAAAAACATGGCCCTGAGCCCCATGATAGCAAATATATTTGAGGTGTATATAACGAACTCATTTTGAGATATAGCAAAAACAGCAGGAATAGAATCCACAGCAAAGATCAAATCAGTAGATTCGATGAGCACAATTACGATGAACAAAGGAGTAAACCACATTTTACCCTTTTCAAAGAAAATGAATTTGCCACCTCTCCCTTCCTCAGAAACAGGAAGTACTTTACGCACCAGTTTAATCAAAGGATTTTTCTCTGGCTCTATTTCCATTTCGTCATCATCTTTGAAAATCTTGATACCCGAGTAAACCAGAAATGCTCCAAAAATGTAGAGTATCCAATGAAACTCACCGATCAAAAGCGCTCCTAGAAAAATAAAGACTGCCCTGAAAACAATGGCTCCCAGAATCCCCCAAAAAAGGATATCATGGTAATACTCTTCTTTGACATTGAAATACCTCAGAATGAGTAGAATTACAAAAATATTATCAACAGAAAGTGCTTTTTCGGTAACGTAAGCGGAGAAAAATTCAAGTGCATCTTTAGGTCCTCCTCCAAAAAAATAAATCAGTCCCCCAAATACTATGGAGACAAATACCCAGAAGATTGTTTGGATTAAGGCATCCTTTTGGGATATCTTTTTGGCCTTTTTATGAACCAAACCAAGGTCAACAGCGAGAAATAGTAAAATGACTACTCCGAAAATACTAAAAAGCAGTAATTCGTTATTTCCGGAAAATAGGGCTAAAAGCATAGGTTACAGTTATTTGGTTACTTTTCCCTTAGGTGGTTGAATAATAGCGCGCAAAGAAAGAGATAATTATTGGATTTATAAAATTGGTACGAACAATAATTGTACTATAAAAACTGTTTGTAGGACAATTTTTAGTTTTATGGCATTTAGAAGCTTCGCCTTTTTTCATTTCTTGAAAAAACCATCAGCATCTATGCTACAATAAAAGTCTGGTGACCAGCTTTAGTTTTCGCTGAATTGCAATTTTATAAGATTTTCATAAACCCCTTCGTTTTTTGAAGACAGTTCATCATGGTTTCCGGACTCTACAATTTCTCCTCCTTCTAATACATAGATGCGGTCAGCTTTCCTGATGGTCGCTAGTCTATGTGCGATTATAATGGTAGTCCTGTTTTTCATCAACTCATCCAAAGCATCCTGAACGGCTTTCTCAGATTTAGCATCTAAGGAGCTCGTGGCTTCATCCAATATCAATATAGACGGGTCTTTTAAAATCGCTCTAGCAATAGCGATTCGCTGACGCTGACCACCCGATAACTTGACGCCTCTTTCTCCAACCAATGTCTCAAATCCTTCTGGAAACGATTCGATAAATTCCAGAGCGTTGGCTTTTTGAGCAGCTACTTTGATGGCTTCAAAATCAGCGTTTGTATTGCCATATCCTATGTTTTCTTTGATAGAACCTCCGAAAAGTATGACCTCTTGAGGCACGATACCTATATTTTTTCTAAAGGCACTTAGGTTGTACTCATTAATGTCTTTGTCATCAACCTTAATCACACCACTATCCAATGGATACAATCGCATTAGCAGT
>CAXBNB010000672.1:0-2935 GCA_963976505.1 uncultured Reichenbachiellaceae bacterium | reverse complement strand
GTTTACCGGGAGCAACTGCTTTTGTTCCGGCCCTGGTTTCCTCAGGACTGCCAAATGATAAGTTTGTTTTTGAGGGTTTTTTACCTGTGAAAAAAGGAAGGCAAACGAGGTTGGAACTCTTGTCCAATGAGACCAGAACGATGATCTTTTATGAGTCACCTCATCGACTGATCAAAACACTGAATCAATTCAATGAATACTTTGGAGAAGACCGACAGGCTTCTGTGTCACGAGAGTTGACTAAGATGTTTGAGGAAACAGTCAATGGTACATTTACAGAAATAATAAATCATTTTGGAGAAAAGAAAATTAAGGGGGAGATCGTTGTAGTTGTTGGAGGTAAAACGAACTAGCGTATGAATCTTGAACAGATAAAAAAAGAAGTAGTTGCACTTGCTCTTGAATGTGGCGCTTTCATGCAAAAAGAGGCTGAGTCATTTGACTATTCGAAAGTAGAATTAAAAGGCAAAAACGATTTGGTCTCTTATGTGGATAAGGAGCTAGAAATCATGATTGCTACCCGTCTCAAAGAAGTCTTGCCTGAAGCAGGATTTATCACCGAAGAAGGTACTCAAAAGGTGGATAATAATCCGCTTAAATGGGTGATTGATCCGCTGGATGGCACTACCAATTTCATTCATGGATTGCCTGTCTATTGTACCAGTATTGCACTAATTGATGCCAACGAGCTTTTGGTAGGCGTAGTGTATGAGCCGAGCAGGAATGAGTGCTTTCATGCGCACAAGGGAGGAGGTGCATTTTGTAATGACAAAAGAATACATGTTTCGAAGTTGAATAAAATAAGTGACAGCTTGCTGGCTACAGGTTTTCCATTTCATGATTTTGAAAAAATCGGTAATTATGTAAAAATTTTGAATGAGCTCATGCAAAATGCCCATGGATTAAGAAGACTTGGTAGTGCTGCTGTTGACCTGGCTTATGTGGCTATGGGACGGTATGAAGCCTATTTTGAATATAACCTCAACTCTTGGGATCTGGCTGCAGGAGCTTTGATAGTGCAGGAAGCGGGTGGAACGGTTACTGATTTTTCTGGAGGCGACAATTTTGTTTTTGGAAGGGAATTGGTCGCTGCTAATTCTATTCACACAGAAATGATTGAAGTGATAAAAAAATACTGGTAAATTTGCAAACAGAAAAATAATCAACCCGTTTGTACAAGCATGCAAGACATTTTAATTTTCATAATATTTATCCTTTCGCTGTTTTTTGTTGGTAGAAGAATCTATCAGGAGTTCAGTGCAAAAGATGGTTGTGCAAAGGGATGTGGTGATTGCAGCATTGCTAAACCACCCATATCAGACAAGGCTATCCAGCCATAAAAAACATTTATTGAATAATTCGGCAAAATAGGCATAAGAAAGTAGATTTGCGCCTCAAATAATAAGATATCAATGGCATTTGGTTTATTTAAGAAAAAGAAGAAAAAAGAAAATAAGGATTCACGGTTTTTGAATTTAAAAATAAAAGAAGTTGTAAGAGAAACAGAAGATGCCGTGAGTTTGGTGTTTGAAGAACCAGAATTAGGTAACCTCTCCTACAAACCGGGACAATTTATTACGCTCATAGCTACTATCGATGGCAAGAAAGTGAGAAGGGCATATTCGTTGTGTAGTTCTCCATATCTTAACGAAAACCCAGCTGTTACCATTAAAAGAGTGGACAAAGGAGTGATGTCAAATTACATCAATACTTCCCTCAAAGCAGGTGATCAAATAGAAATAATGGAGCCTATGGGTTCTTTTACTCCGGAAATTAAGTCATCCAATAAAAGACATATTTTCCTAATAGGAGGAGGCAGTGGGGTTACTCCACTGATGTCAATTGCAAAGTCTGTTTTGTCTGAAGAGCAGGAAAGCAAGGTTTCATTGATATATGCCAATAGAGATGAGTCTTCTATTATTTTCAATGATACATTAGCAAATCTGCAAGGGCAATATCCTGATAATTTCAATGTAGTTCATTTTCTGGAAAATGCTCCTGCGACATGGACAAGTTATATTGGTTGGTTGGATGCGGCAAAATTAAGTACAGTGTTTTCTAGTCTTGACGATGCTTCTTATTCTGACGTGTCGTATTATACTTGTGGGCCAGAGCCTATGATGAATATAGTCATGGACACACTTGGCCAAATGAATATTGCTGATGACAAGAAGCACAAGGAAAGTTTTGTGGCTGGAAATACGTCACCTAAAGAGATCATTGGAGAAGATAACCAGTCGGTAGCTGAGCGAGAAGTTACCGTCATTCTGGATGGTGAAGAGCACAAATATATGGTATCACCAAAGAGTACAATCTTGGAGTCTGGTCTGGATCAGAACCTCGATATGCCTTACTCTTGTCAAAGTGGGTTGTGTACGGCTTGCAGAGGAAAGTGTCTATCAGGAAAAATAAAAATGGATGAGGAAGACGGTCTTTCAGAGGAAGAAAAAGCTGACGGGTATGTACTGCTTTGCGTTGGTCATCCTATGACTGATGATGTAGTTGTTGAAATTGGTTAGTCTAAACATCACATAGGTTTACAGCCTTTCGGAGTGAGTCAATTGGATTTACACCTTTTGGAACAAATTCTTGAGCAACAAACCCTTTGTATCCTGTAGCAACGATTGCCTTCATTATGGCTGGGTAGTTTAGCTCTTGTGTTTCATCTATTTCAGCACGTCCTGGAACTCCACCTGTATGGTAGTGGTTGATGAATTGATGGTGTTTTCGGATAGTAGCGATAATGTCACCTTCCATGATTTGCATGTGGTAGATGTCATATAGCAATTTAAAGTTTTCAGATCCTAACTTTTCTGCCAGAGCAACACCCCATTCAGTATGGTCGCATTGGTAGTCAGGATGGTCTAGTTTGCTGTTGAGCAACTCCATTGACAATACAACGTCATATTTTTCTGCTATTTTTATCACCGGTTCC
>CAXBNB010000671.1:0-2941 GCA_963976505.1 uncultured Reichenbachiellaceae bacterium | reverse complement strand
TTTCATGAGAAAGATTTTCTCCAAATTCCTTCAGGTTTTTGTAGTCATTGATCGCTTTGGTAGTCATCTGATTGATGAATTTATTCAAGTTTTTGAACTCATAAGTGGTGGAGACCGGGAGTTGAATAGGCTTGGAACTTTGGATGCTGAAATTTTTCATTTCTATCAGCGAAATGTGGAATGCACTCAGGAGCCATCTGGAGATGAAAAAACTAAGTAAAAGTGAAAAAACCACGAGCACCAAAAACAATATAATCATGGATCGTGTTGCGCTATTTTTTGTGTCTTCGGGCTCTATTACGGTTTCATAAATGGAGATTAGATAAGTGGTGTCTTGAACACTACGGTAGGCATCAATCTTCCTTTGGCTAATGATGTCTTTTGAATACTTGTGATAGGCAAGGGTGTCGGAAAATACCGTAGAATCCTTAATTGTCTTCGATGACGGCATTTGTTCAATCCGAATTTTGTCTTGCATTAAGGTTTTGTAATTGACCCCTTTTTTCATCATCTCATTGAGATACCTCACTTTATGAAGCAGTTCGAAGTTGGTTTCTCGCTCTATTTCCTTGGAGAAGATGTAGTATATTACTACTCCACCAACTCCAAATGCGACCATACTTATGATAAGATAAACCAGTAAGAATTTGTGAATTAACCTCATTGTTCAGTTGAAAATTTATAGCCCATACCATATATAGTACTCAGGTAATCTGCCCCTCCTACATTGGTGATTTTTTTCCGGAGATTTTTAATGTGTTGGTAAACGAAATCGTGAGAATCTAATGAATCTGCGAAATCACCCCAAAGGTGTTCTGCAATGGCCTGCTTGGTCAGTATTCTGTTTTTATTCGCGATGAAATACACCAGTAGTTCATATTCTTTTCTGGTAAATTCAAGAAGACTTGTATTCACTTTTGCTTCTCTTGTTTCAGGATTGATGGTGATTTCTTCAAATCGGATGAGGTTGTCTCCATCAAATTTTTTCCTTCTATATATAGACTTTATCCGTGCATTCAACTCCGGCAGAAAAAAGGGTTTGGTGATGTAATCATCAGCCCCATAGTCAAGACCTTGTATTTTATCGTCCATCGAGTCTTTGCCGGAAATGATTAAGACTCCTGATTTTATGCCCCTGGCCTTAATGTGGCTTAGAATATCCATTCCCGATCCATCAGGCAACATAATGTCAAGCAAAATAATGTCGTAAGCAAAAGAAGAGAGTTTGTCCATGGCCACACTTTTTGATTCTGCCAATTCACACAGTAATCCTTCCTGCGTTAGATAGCTGTCCATGTTTTCCCTCAACTCACTATTGTCTTCTATTATCAGAATTTTCATTTTTGAGATCAAATTATTTGTATGACCATTCCTTAAGGATCGATAATTTATACAAATTAAATATTTATTTTTGAAGGAAATTTGAAGCTGCATTCTACTTATTCATTTGAATAGTTCAGGCAGAAGTTTGGCTTTTGGTCTTAGGATTAAATAATTTAGAGGAAACGATACTTGAAAATGTTAGACAAACTCCCAAAGTTTACCCGCAATTTCTACTTTCTAAGTGGGGTGGTTTTTGTTGGTTGGATGCTTTTCTTTGATGCCAACGACTTTTATTCTCAGTATCAGTTGAAAACCAAATTGAGTGATTTAGAGCGCCAAAGAGATCATTACTTAGAAGAAATAGAAAAAGTAAAAAAAGATCGGGAAGCCCTTTTGAACGACAAGTCGCAATTGGAGCGGTTTGCAAGAGAAAAATATTACATGAAAAAAGAAGGGGAAGACGTGTTTATTATTGTTGAAGAAAAGGAATAAATCAAACTAAATCTCATGAAGCATATTGTTCTTACTCTACTACTAACTTTTGTTTCCGGTTCGCTAGTATTAGCTCAAAACCAAAACGATCTTGACGAACGCTCGGATTGGCAGGAAAGGATATTTATGGGTGGGAATTTGGGACTCCAATTTGGCACTCAAACCTATGTCAATATTTCTCCAACAATGGGCTATCGAATTACCAACGCTGTTTCTGCCGGAGTAGGGGTTTCTTATATCTATCAAAAAATTTATGATATATCCAGAACTCATTATGGAGGAAATGTATTTGGACGAGTGAAAATAGCTGACCCATTTTTTGCTATGGCTCAATACGAATACCTCAGTATTGATACTGGTTTAGAAGGCAGAAGACTTGGCTTAAAAAGCCTTTTGGTAGGAGGGGGTATCCAGCAGCCTCTAGGAGGGAAGGCAGTAGTATCTTTTACTGTACTTTACAACCTGTCTTATGATGAAAATAAACCTAGTGTTTACAACAGTCCATTGGTTATTGGAGGGGGTATTACTTTAGGCTTCTAAAAATCCAACCCCAACTTATCAGCAAGAGACTTTAAGTCTTCAACTACGGGATCAAGTAAAGGAATCCCGTTTTCTTTTCTTTCCAGTTCCATTTCTCTTTCCGGATCTCCAGGGATAACCACTCTTTCTTGTCCTTCAACGGTTTCCGCTTGTCTAAATCGGGCAATCCAGTTGTCAATATGGTCTAAAAACTCTTCTTTGGGTCTGAAAGCATCCACACGCATGGCACCAAAAAAGTGACCAATGCCTTCTCCAACTGGATCGGCTGGTGGTTGTAAAAAACTAACGAAAGGAGGAACCCAGGGGCCGTAATTAGCGCCAGATAGTACTGCGGAAAAAATATCTACAATAGATCCTAAAATATATCCTTTGTGCGAACCATGTTCTTTGTCACCACCTAGAGGTAGCAATGCGCCACCATTTTTCACGCCGAAAGAATCGGTGGTAATAGCTCCGGATTTGTCTTGTACCCATCCTTCAGGACAGTCCATTTTTTTGCGTTGCAAAACCTCCAATTTTCCATTGGCAGCAGTGGTTGTTGCCATGTCAGCCACAAAGGCGGGTTGGTTTTTGGTAGGAATAGCTA
>CAXBNB010000670.1:0-2945 GCA_963976505.1 uncultured Reichenbachiellaceae bacterium | reverse complement strand
GGTCCTTCTGTTCTCCTTCCAGAAGCACTGAGGTTTTCATCTACTGCCCATGTAAAGGAACAATGATCAATGATTATATTATAGGCATCCCCTCCCGATGTTGTTAATCCATCACATGCCCAGCCACTTTTCTTAGGCTCTCCAGCATCACCCGGTCTCACACGGAGATGCTGGATAACTATGTCATGCGTGTTGATCCAGAATCCACCCTCGATAATTGTGATGCCAGGATAGGGAGCGGTCTGTCCTGCAATTGTTAAAAATGGCTCTGTAACGTCCAAGCCTACTTTATGAAGTTTGATGACTCCACCTACTTCAAACACCACAATCCGCGGGCCCTTGGTTTCAATAGCCTCACGTAAAGAGCCTGGCCCGGCAGCATCAAGCGTTGTTACCCGAATAATTTTACCATCCAGCCCACCTTTGGTAGGAGTGCCAAATGCCACATTTCCAGGTATTGTTGTTTGAGCAATTGAATTTGCTAAAAACATACAGTGAAATCCAACTAATAATGCTAATAATCGATACAATTTTATATTTATCATCATGCCATAATTTATTTTAATATTTAATAATTTGTTTAGTATATGTTGGGCCTTTAATTTTCATTCTGCCATCAACAAAATCGATTGGATTTATTACTAAATATGGAACTCGAATACCTTTTTCGAAGTGTTTGAGTTGAAGTGCTAGTTACAGGCTTACAATTCATTACGATGGCACTAAACCAAATTATAATAAATACTTGATTTTTAAAAATTGATTACTCTTTCATTATTGCCTTTTAACTTGAAATGAATAATTGCCGGATCCTACTTTGAAGGTTATATATTCGATATCCTCAACTCCATCCACTACACCTTCAATGCCTTTCGTATAGGTTTGGTCGAGCCAAACCGTTTTTCCACTTTCAAATTTGGTCACATTTTCCATTCCTAATTTTGGAATGCTGATCCGGGCTTCTGCATTAACCGGAATTTCAACATCCAGTTTGAAAATGCCATTGTCCAACTTCCATGATGAGCTGATGTCTCCTCTTACAGTCTTTACGGAAGCACTTGCAAAGGTCAAATCCCCCAATGGATAGGGCTTAATGTTAAATTCCTTATATCCGGGTTTCATGTTTTCAAACCCATAAAAATTTGGCCCTTGAATACCTGCAATGTAGCGATAGAAAAATTCATTTACCCCAGCCAACATGGTCATGTTGTCGGATCTTCTGCGTCCTCCTTCAGCTGCAAAATCTCTTCCCCAGCTCTCCCAAATGGTAGTAGCACCCTGATCAACCATATAGCCCCAACCTGGATAGTCGGTTGTATTTACAATATTGTACATTTCATTGCCCATGTTGTTTGCCGTTAAACTTTCAACAAGTGCAGTAATGCCAGCATGCCCTACTCGTAGATGCCCATTGTCATTTTGGGTAATGTTTTGTGCAATGTTATGGATCAATTTTTCACGGTATTCATCAGGAACAAGCCCTAGCGACAAGGGAAGCATTTCTGCCGTTTGGGATTTGGAAGCATAATGCCCTGTTGTTTTGTCCAACCACTTGTTATTAAAAGCTTCTTTCACTTCTTGAGCCAATCGAGAATACTTTGACTCATCTGCATTTTTCCCGACTACCTTGGCCATTTCGGACACCAACAGGATGTTTCGGTAATATAGAGCCGTCCAAGAGAGGCTTTGTGGCGTTTCGTCCGATCTCCACTTTTCATAGCCAGGAGCTTTACCTGGTACCATGTGATCACCAAGCCAACCAACAGTGACTATTGAACCTTCGCACATGTTGTTCTTGATGTAATCAACCCAATCCTTTATGGTTTCATAGTGCTCCTCTAAAAGTGCCCTGTCATCATAAGCCTGGTAGAGGTACCACACCAACATGGCATAAGCCGACCCTTGTGACACATCTGGATCGCGGGGTTTTCCAGGAAAGGCAGGGACTACATCCCCCACACTACCATCTTCACGAGCAGCCAGTCTAATATCAGTTGCATATTTTCTCCAGAATAAAGGCATGTGCTTTCTGGTAAAAAGACTGGCTGCTATACTGGCTGGTTCGTTATACCCATAAGGTTCCCTGTGCAAGCAATCCAACAGAAACCCTTTCAAGCTATTGCTGAGTGTTCTGTTTACATTGTCATGAATGGTATTGAACAACTCGTTTGAACAACTGAAATCGCCTTCCAAATTTTCATTAGTGTGGACGATGCGCCCTTGAAGGTCATCTAATGCTGGTTTGTTGGTGCAGCCTTTTATTTGTACATATTGGACAGGATGATAAACAAAACGTGGTTCGTAGGTTTCACCATTGGGATCTCCTTTCAATATATAATAATCCCTCTCCTGCTCGCCTGGCCATGGTGCTTCATCGATCATTCCATTTTTCAGCAATCTGGTTGAATAATCAATCTCTACTTGATCTCCCCGTTTTCCTTTGATGTTCAATTTGCCCCATCCTCCAAACAATTGATCAAAATGATATACAAACACCCCAGGTTTTGGTTCGGTTATCTTGACAGGGTTAATGGTTTCAATAACTTTCATTGCCGGCATGATTTGAGATTTGAGCAGCCCTGTAGGCCCTTCGCTTTCTTCTGCATCAAGCCACAAACTATCATCAAACCCAGGCTCATTCCAGCCTTCTTGTTCTTTTCTGGCATCATACTTTTCCCCAAAATCGAGATCGTTTTCACCTATTGGAGCATAGGAGTACTTCCATGTCCTGTCGCTCGATATGCGTTCTATCGAACCATCCTCATATTCGATATTCAACTGTAGCAACAACTGGGGCTTGTCGCTCCAATTATTTTGAGAATAGTCCAAGACCTTTGCACTATACCAGCCATTGCCTAGAAACACACCGATCGCATTGTGGCCTTCTTTTACTTGATTTGTGATATCATAGGCAGTGTATTTTATCAACTTATGGTAGTCAGTAA
>CAXBNB010000669.1:0-2946 GCA_963976505.1 uncultured Reichenbachiellaceae bacterium | reverse complement strand
GAGTTATCATTACCCCGGATGATATCACCAACTACATCCCAGTAGCCACCGCCAAAGATGCGGATTTATTGGTCACACAGTTTGACAACAGTGTAGTCGAAAACGCTGGTATGTTGAAAATGGACTTTTTGGGACTAAAAACATTGTCCATAATAAAGAGTGCCATTGTAAATGTGAAAGAAAGACATGGCATAGCCCTCGATCCAGATACCATTCCACTGGATGATGCAAAAACTTACGAGCTATACCAAAGAGGAGAAACCAACGGTACTTTCCAGTTTGAGTCTCCGGGCATGCAAAAGCATTTACGGGCATTAAAACCCGATAGATTCGCCGATTTAATTGCGATGAATGCACTCTATCGTCCGGGACCGATGGAGTACATACCGAATTTCATTGCCAGAAAACATGGACGAGAAGAAATCTCCTATCCATTGAAAGGCATGGAAGAATACCTTGCAGAGAGCTATGGTATTACCGTTTACCAAGAGCAAGTGATGTTACTTTCTCAGACGCTTGCCGGATTCACTAAAGGTCAAGCTGATTCCCTGAGAAAAGGGATGGGTAAGAAGAAGAAAGAAATCATTGACGAACTCAAACCGAAATTTGTAGCGGGCTGTGCAGAAAGAGGCCATGACCCAAAGATAGTAGAAAAGGTATGGACTGACTGGGAAGCCTTTGCCGCCTATGCATTCAACAAATCTCACTCAACATGTTACTCCGTAGTTGCTTACCATACAGCATACCTGAAGGCCAACTATCCTGAAGAATACATGGCTGCCGTACTCACCCACAACCAGAGTAACATCGAAAAGGTGAGTTTCTTCATGGAAGAATGTCGAAATCGAAGCATCAAAGTACTGGGACCACATGTGAATGAATCAGGTGTTAATTTCAAAGTAAACAAAGACGGACAGATCAGGTTTGGCCTAGGGGCTATCAAAGGAACTGGTGACTCTGCCGTAACGGCCATTATTGAAGAAAGAAATGAAAACGGTCCATTCACAGACATCTTTGACTTTGCCATTAGGGTGAACTTACGCTCAGTCAACAAAAAAACATTTGAAGCACTGGCCATGTCAGGTGCATTTGATTGCTTTGAAAGCTATCACAGGAGACAATACCTGATCACAGATAATGGAGAAGCAAGCTTGATTGAAAATGCCATCAAGTATGCAACTAAAGTAGAGCAAGAAAAACAAAGTGCTCAAGCATCTTTATTTGGTGGAGAGTCCGGTGTATCCATCCCTGCACCTAAAGTATCAGATGTTATTCCATATACTGAGCTTGACAAACTAAAAATAGAAAAAGAGGTTGTTGGCCTTTACATTTCTGGTCATCCGTTGGATCAATTCAAATTTGAAGTAGATAAATTTTGCAATACCAGTATTTCCAAGCTCAATGAAAACCTAGAAGACCTTAAAAATTTAGGTAATATAAAAATCGCAGGAATAGTTACGGAAGTTAATCATAGGATGACCAAAACAGGCAAACCATTTGGCACACTCACAGTTCAAGATTTCAGCGATACCTATACATTTTTTATGTTTTCTGACGATTACATCAATTTCAAAGAATTTTTTACGCTCGATTGGGGCATATACATTCAAGGTGTAATCCAAAACAGGTGGAAAGGCGGAGAACTGGAGCTAAAAATCCGAAGCATTAGCCTCCTTTCAGATTTAAGAGAAAAATTGACCAAAGGAATCAATATACAAATCAATTTGGATGACCTGAATCCATCTACTGTAAATGAACTAATAGAACTGGCGACATCTCATGCTGGCACCTGTGACCTCAAACTGAATATACGAGATGCCGAAAGCGGTAAAATAGCCAAATTATTATCTCGAAAATTCAAAGTAGATCCTGCTGACGAATTATTGGAAAAGCTGAATACTATGGATGAAATTGAATATCAGGTGACAACTTAAATCCTTAAAGAAGAAGAATAATTTCACTTTCTGATTTTATCCTGTATATTTATTTTATGAAGGATAGTAAGGGAAACTAAATCTTATAATTGTTCACGAGTGTTGATTGACAGTTTATAGGTATTCCTGAAGTTAAAGAGTTTCAAAAACCATCAATTCTTGCAAACTTGTTAATTTGCCTTTCAACATTTATATATTAAACTCTAACATTGCACGTATGAAGAAGCATTTACACCTATTTTTATTTGTTGGTTTAGCCGTTTTGGCATCTTGCGGTGGGGATGACCCGCTACCAAGCCCTGAGGTTAGTTTCATTACTGATCCTGGAGTGGTCGAAGTTGGCGTACCTGTACAGTTTGAAAACCAAAGCTTAAAAGCTTCTAGCTACCTGTGGGATTTTGGAGGAGGAGTAACATCAGAAGAAATATCTCCAACAGTTACTTTCGATAGTAGAGGCGAGTTGTATGTAAAACTCACCGCCAAAACAGATGATGGACAAATGGTTACAGATTCTGTACTTGTATCTGTAAAGGAAAGAATTCTAACCGGTTATTACGTAAATATATTCCCATCTACTAACGGGGATGAAGCTTGGGATCCTGACGAAGAAGGGGATGCACAGTTTGCGGATATTTTTATAAATATTTACCCAGTTGACGACAACAATACCGATAATTTTTTGGATGGGATTTGGCCAGATTGGCCTTATGGGCCATTTGCAGCTGACGTGGAAAGCAATATTTTTGGTGAGATTACTTTGACTGACGATGATTGGGCAATAGTGCTTTATGATTACGATGGAGACGTAGATGCTGATTTTGATGCTAGTAAACTGACTGTGATGACCGGAGTGCAATTCAATCCTGTTCAATCTATTACTTTTAAAAGTGATGATGGAGCATCTGGTTTTCTATCAGTTCTTTTCACCGATTCCAACAACAATACATTGGATGTAGATCTTACATTCGAAATCAAGTAATTAGAACAGGTTAAATTTTCTTCGTTTACAGAT
>CAXBNB010000668.1:0-2954 GCA_963976505.1 uncultured Reichenbachiellaceae bacterium | reverse complement strand
TGCAACTGGGTTGAGTGAAGAAGACCTGAAAAAAGCACAAGTTGGTATCGTAAGTACTGGTTTTGAAGGCAACCCTTGCAACATGCACTTAAATATTTTGGCTCATCAGGTAAAGAAGGGGGTGAAGGAGGCTGATCTTGTTGGTTTGATATTCCATACAATAGGAGTAAGTGATGGTATTTCTAATGGTACTGTTGGTATGAAATACTCTTTGGTATCTAGAGATATTATTGCTGATTCTATCGAAACAGTTGTCAACGCACAATTTTACGATGCAGTGGTTCCTGTTGTAGGATGTGATAAAAACATGCCCGGTGCAATGATGGCATTAGGAAGGTTGAATAGACCGGGACTATTGGTGTATGGCGGAACAGTGAGGCCTGGTAAGTGGAAAGGAGAAGACTTAAATATTGTTTCTGCTTTTGAAGCTTACGGTAAAAGACTGGGCAACAATATTTCGGATGAGGATTTTAATGGAATTATAAAAAATGCCATTCCAGGCCCTGGTGCTTGTGGTGGGATGTACACGGCCAATACCATGTCGTCTGCTATAGAAGCGATGGGGATGTGTTTGCCATCAGGGTCTAGTAACCCAGCAGAAAGTGAAGATAAAAAGAATGAAACTTTCAGAGTTGGTCAGGCGGTAAGGTATTTAATGGAGAATGACATTCGTCCAAAAGACATCATGACCAAAGAAGCATTTGAAAATGCGATTAGACTGATTATGATTTTGGGAGGGTCAACAAATGCTGTATTGCACTTGATAGCTATGGCAAAATCTGTGGATGTACCTATTGGTTTGTCAGATTTTCAAAGGATATCTGACAGTACACCATTTATTGCTGATTTGAAGCCTAGCGGAAAATATTTAATGGAAGACCTACATCACGTGGGTGGAGTGTCCGCAGTGATGAAATCTTTGTTGGCAGAAGGATACCTACATGGAGATTGCCTGACAGTTACGGGCAAAACATTGGCTGAAAACCTTGAAGCTGGCCCATCTTTAAAAGACAAGCAAGATGTAATTCACTCATTCAATGAGCCTATTAAAAAAACAGGTCATTTGCAGATCTTGTATGGAAACCTTGCTCCAGAGGGAGCTGTTGCTAAAATCACTGGTAAAGAAGGTGAATACTTTGAAGGTCCGGCAAGAATTTATGAAGACGAATTTGAAGCAATCAAAGGTATAATAGAAGAAGTACAAAAGGGAGAAGTGATTGTGATCAGGATGTCAGGTCCTACTGGTGCTCCCGGTATGCCAGAAATGCTGAAACCAACAGGAGCAGTAATGGGAGCGGGTCTTGGAAAAGACGTGGCACTTATTACTGATGGTAGATTCTCTGGTGGTTCTCATGGGTTTGTGGTAGGTCATATCACTCCAGAGGCACAGGAAGGTGGACCTTTGGCATTCATCAAAAACGGAGATATTATAGCCATTGATGCAGTCAACAATAAGCTTGACGTCAAGATTTCTGATGAAGAAATGGCGAAAAGAAAAAGTGAGTGGGTAAAACCGGCTTACAAAGCAACCAGAGGAATATTAGGTAAATACATAAGGTCAGTGAAGTCAGCATCGGAAGGGTGTGTGACTGACGAATAAGGTTAATGATTGATAATTAACAGTTAATAAGCATGAATACATCAACATTGGAAGCAGAGAAGGTAACTAAAAAAGCTACTGAACGCATGTCGGGTTCAGAAGGCCTTTTAAGGTGTTTACTCGAAGAAGGAGTAGAGACTATTTTTGGTTATCCAGGAGGGGCAATTATGCCCATCTATGATGAATTGTACAAATACAAGGACAAGCTGAACCACATCCTTGTCCGTCATGAGCAGGGAGCAACACATGCTGCACAGGGATTTGCTCGTGTCACAGGCAAAACTGGTGTCTGCTTTGCAACTTCTGGTCCTGGAGCAACCAATTTGATAACCGGTATTGCCGATGCACAAATTGACTCTACACCAATGGTATGTATCACAGGTCAAGTTCCTTCTCATCTTTTAGGGACTGATGCTTTTCAGGAAACTGACGTGGTAGGCATTTCTATGCCTGTTACCAAGTGGAATTATCAGGTAACAAAAGCAGAGGATATTCCTTACGCTATTGCCAGGGCTTTTTATATTGCCAATACAGGAAGGCCTGGACCTGTTTTAGTTGATATCACTAAAAACGCACAGTTCGAAGAGTTTGATTACAGCTATGAAAAATGTGAACGAATTAGAAGTTATCACCCTTATCCAATATTGGATGAGTCTAAAATAGCTGAAGCGGCAGAGCTGATTAATAGTGCCAAGAAACCATTTTTATTAGTAGGACAGGGTGTATTGTTATCCGATGCTGAAAAAGAATTGATCGCTTTGGCCGAAAAGGCATCTATCCCTATGGGATCTACCCTATTGGGCTTGTCGGCTGTCCCTAAGAGTCACCCTCTTTATGTTGGTTTGCTCGGAATGCATGGTAATTATGGACCAAACATCAAAACCAATGAGTGTGATGTATTGATAGCAATAGGCATGCGTTTTGACGACCGTGTTACGGGCGACTTGGAGCAGTATGCCAGACAAGCTAAGGTTATTCATATTGAAATAGATCCAGCAGAAATCGACAAAAATGTAAAGACTGATGTGGCTGTGAATGCCGATGCAAAACAAGCATTATTGAAATTGATTCCTTTGGTGAATGAAAATAAGCATGATGAATGGGTAGCAGGATTCAGAGCTTGCGATAAAATTGAATTTGATAAAGTAATAGAGTCAGCTTTCAATCCAAAAGGAAATGAAATCATTATGTCTGAGGTAATTAAAATGATCTCAGACAAAACTGAAGGCAAATCTATCTTAGTAACCGATGTTGGGCAGCATCAAATGATTGCCAGTAGGTATTACGAGTTTGCAGAAAAGGACAGCAATGTAACTTCTGGAGGATTGGGAACTATGGGATTTGCTCTTCCAGC
>CAXBNB010000667.1:0-2972 GCA_963976505.1 uncultured Reichenbachiellaceae bacterium | reverse complement strand
TCCTGAATACAGAGAAGGCAGGGTACATGGTTACCAGGTGGAATGTGACGGGTCTGACAGGGCTTGGTCTGCAGGAATCTATGATGAAGGAAGAAGAGGCTGGTTGTATCCTTTGGAATACAATCAAGATGCGAGAAAAGCATTCAAAAAAGGAGAATGGAACAAGTATAGAATTGAAGCTGTGGGAAGTTCGATCAGAACATGGTTGAATGGAGTTCCGTGTGCCAATTTAGTTGATGACCTTACAGCCAAAGGATTCATAGGATTACAGGTACATGGAATCGGTGACCACAAAGAACAAGAAAAACCATTCGTTGGAAAAATGTAAGAATCATGACAGAAGGTTTGGAGAAAAACCGCACTGCCATGAAAGGTATAAATGAGGTGAGTTACCTAACCAACCAATTGACTGACACAGAAAAATCTGAGGGATGGAAATTGCTATGGGACGGAAAAAGTTCTGCTGGATGGAGAGGTGCTAAATTGGATGAGTTCCCTGAAAAAGGATGGGAAATGCAAGATGGTGTTTTAAGTGTATTGTCATCAGGTGGTGCTGAGTCTAGAAATGGAGGTGACATTGTCACCATAGCTGAATATGAAAACTTCGTATTGGAAGTAGATTTCAACTTGACAGAAGGCGCCAATAGTGGTATCAAATATTTTGTTCAGACAGACCTAAACAAAGGGAGTGGATCAGCAATTGGATGTGAGTTTCAGGTTTTGGATGATAAAAAACACCCAGATGCAAAAAAAGGAGTATTGGGTAACCGTACTTTAGCTTCATTGTATGATTTGATACCTGCAAATGGCACATTTTACGATCCAACTAAAAAGGAGAAAAGGTTCAATGGCATTGGAAGTTGGAACAGGGCACGTATCGAAGTGAGGGGAAATGTTGTAACACATTCTTTGAATGGCATCAAGGTAGTGGAATACGAAAGAAACACATTACAATGGCAAGCATTGGTAAACTACAGTAAATACCAAAAATGGACAAACTTCGGAAATTTCGAAAAAGGGCACATCCTTCTTCAGGATCATGGAGACAAAGTGTCTTTTAAGAACCTTAAAATAATGGAGCTGTAAACCTATTCAACCCACCAAAAAATACAAATTATGGAAAAAGATACATCAAGAAGAGGCTTTTTAAAGAAAGCAACGGTAAGTGCCGTGGCAGGTGCTGCTGGAATGGCATTTGCGGGATCAGCCAATGCCATGTCAGCGAAAAGTTATGAGAAAGTAAAGGGTGCAAATGATAGACTTTATCTGGCAATACAAGGATTAGGCAGACGTTATGGTGCTTATGTAGAACCAATTGCATTGAAACAAAACAATGTAGAATTGCTTTACTTGTGTGACGTAATGAAAAGCCAGCGAGACAAAGCTGCAGCCAATTTTGCTAAATCTATTAAGAACAAACCTGTTCTTGAAAATGACATTAGAAAGATATTTGATGATCAAAAAGTAGATGCCATATTTATGGCTACTCCTGATCACTGGCATACTCCTGGAGCTTGTATGGGCATGCAGGCAGGAAAGCATATTTATCTTGAAAAACCATGTAGCCACAATCCTAAAGAAGGAGAATTGGTAGTTGGTTTTCAGCAGAAATACAACAAGGTAGTGCAAATGGGGAACCAACAGCGGTCTTCGCCTGAGTCTATTGATATTATCAAACAAATTCACAATGGTGTAATTGGAAAAGCTTACAAAGCGATTGCTTTTTATACCAATGGAAGAGGAGAGGTGCCAATTGCAAAAAAAGCCGCACCACCAGAAGGACTTGATTGGGAATTATTCCAAGGACCTGCGCCACGTAAACAATACATGCACGATACCTGGGACTATAACTGGCACTGGTATGGCTGGGACTATGGCACTGCCGAAATGGGCAACAATGCGACCCATGAGTTGGACATAGCAAGATGGGCACTAGATGTCAAGTATCCAGAGAAAGTGGATGTAGTATCAGGTAAATTCCATTATGTAAATGATGGCTGGACTATGTACGATACCATGGAAGCAACATTCCGTTTTGCTGACAACAGAGTGATTAAATGGGACGGACAGAGTCGTAATAAATACGATATTTATGGGTCGGGACGTGGAACTATAATTTATGGTTCAGAAGGGTCGGTTTATGTTGACCGTGGAGGTTATAAATTGTTCGATATTAAAGGCAAGTTGCTGAAAGATAGTAAGGCTGCTGGAAATGAAGCCGGGACTGCTCTTGGCGGTGGTGGAGACATGACCACCAAGCATGCATCTAACTTCTTCAATACCATCCGTGGAAAAGAAACATTGACTTCTCCCATCGAACAAGGAGTAGTAAGTCAATTGTTGACGCACTATGCGAACATTTCGCATAAAATCGGAAAACCATTTGATGTAGATGAGAATACTGGTAGAATTTACGACCGTGATGCCATGAAGCATTGGGGACGTGAGTACGAGCCAGGTTGGGAACCAAAATTGTAATTTATTTCAATTCAAATATTAGATTTGGTCAACAGTCAATGGTGAAAGGTTATCCTTTGTCATTGACTGTTGATTATTAACCACTGACTTTCCTTATAAGATCAATCGATGACCTTTATCAACGACCACTTTTTATTGCAATCGAAAATTGCCGAGCAACTGTATTTCGACCATGCAAAAGATCAACCCATTATAGATTACCACAATCACCTATCTACAAAAGACATAGCAGAAAATCGGAAATTTGAAACAATTACCGATGCATGGCTAGAGGGAGATCATTACAAATGGCGTGCGATGCGTGCTAATGGAATCAATGAAAAATATGTAACTGGAAATGCCTCTAAAATTGAGAAATTCAATAAATGGGCAGAGACCGTTCCATTTACCCTCAGAAATCCATTGTACCATTGGACACACCTGGAATTGAAAAGATATTTTGATATTGACGACTTGTTGAATAAGTCATCTGCTGAGAGGGTGTTTGAAATAAG
>CAXBNB010000666.1:0-2972 GCA_963976505.1 uncultured Reichenbachiellaceae bacterium | reverse complement strand
ATGCAAGGTGATTACCATTCTATTTTTAAAGGATCGGGATTGGAGTTTGATGATGTGCGAGGATATCAATACGGTGACGATGTAAGGGCTATCGATTGGAATGTGACTGCAAAAGGACATGGCACGTTCATCAAGACTTTTAAAGAAGAAAAAGAACAAAATGTGTTTTTTATTTTGGACGTAAGTGCTTCACAGGAAATTGGAGCTGAAGGCAGCCAGAAAATAGATATTGGCAAAGAGATTTGCGCCTTGCTTGCTATGTCTGCCATCAAAGAAGGCAGTCAGTCTGGCTTGATTTGTTTTTCAGATGAAAAAGAAAAATACATCAAACCGGGCAAAGGAATCAAACAGTCCTACCAGATAGTTTCCAACATATTTAACCTGGTACCGTCCTCGATAGGAACCAACCTGTCTATGGCTTTCAGATATACACTGAATTTATTGAAAAGGAAAAGTATAATAGTTGTAGTTTCGGATTTTATAGATGAAGACTACCAACATGATATGAAAGCGATCGCCAAACTGCATGACTTGGTAGTCATTCATATTTCGGATATTCGTGAAACTACATTTCCAAAATTGGGTATCATACCTTTGGAAGACAAAGAAACCAATAAAACACTTTGGATGAATACGTCTTCTCCTGGCTTCAGGAAAATGATTGACCGAACCTATAAAAGCAATCAGGATGAATTGAAGAAATTTTGCATGAAAAATGGCGCAAATTATCTGCATGTGAGAACAGATGAAGACTATGTCTCCAAATTGATAAGATTATTTAAAGTGAGAAACAAATCGAGGAAAAGTGGGTAAAAAATCATTTTTAAGTATTTCATTCCTATTATTTTATTTTATTAGCACAGCTCAGGAAATCACTCCTAAGGGTTATTTCGTGGCTGATAGTATGAAAATCGGTGAAGAATTTGAATATTCTTTATCTATTAAATATCCAAAAAGTTCCGAAGTAATTTTTCCGGATTCTTCATACAACTATGCTCCCTTTGAGTTTTATTCTAAAAAATATTTTCCAACAAGAGAAGACAGTACCTATGCCTATGACAGTGTGATCTATTCCTTGTCGTCATTCGAAATAGACAAAGTTCAATACCTACAGCTTCCTGTATTTATGTTGCATGTCGAAATGATTACCCAAGTACCTGATTCTTTGGTATTCAAAGAAAATACAGCTTTTCATAAGGTGCCCTTGGCATTCAATTACCCTTACCTGGTGATTGGATTAGGTATTTTAGTGGTAATGTTGATCATAGGTTATTTCTCTTTCGGGAAAACCATCAAAAGAAAAATCAGACTGTACCGATTGAGAAAAGAATACGAGAAATTTTCTCAGTCTTTTGAGAAAGGCATTGGTCGGGTAAAAAAAGACCATGACATCAATTTACTGGAAGAAGTACTCGTCGTTTGGAAAAAGTATATGGAAAGGTTGGAAGACAAACCATTTACAAAATATACAACCAGAGAAATTTTAAATTCAGGGTATGATCAAACGCTGAAAGATGTATTGCGGAACATCGATCGGTCAATATATGGTCAGTTTGATGACGAACAAATTCATAAGAATTTTGAAACATTAGAAGACTTCACACTAGAAAGGTATAAACTTAGAATTAAGGAGGTGACAAATGGGTGAGCAGCTAGGCAATGTGGACAACTGGGTATCTTTGAAATGGTTTAAGCCAGTAACCCTTCAAAATTTTCAATGGGAAAACGAGATCTTTTTCTACCTAGTTTTTGCCATACCAATTATCTTTTTGCTTCGGTGGTTGTTTTACCTTAAGTCAAAACAAAAATTATACATAGCCTTGTCTAGCAAAGACATCAAATGGAGTGTCTATTCTTTGTTGAGATTTATCCCGAGAATCATTATTTCACTGGTTATTTTGTTGGTAATTGTAGCGCTAGCCAGGCCACAAAAGACCAATGAAAAAGTAGAGCAGTGGACAGAAGGGATTGATATCATGATGGTGATAGATATATCTGAGTCCATGAAGATCGAAGACTTCAAACCAAATAGGTTAGAAGCAGCTAAAGATGTAGCCAGAAACTTCATCACCGGTAGATTTCAGGACCGCATCGGTTTGGTGGTATTTTCGGGAGAAGCCTATTCAAGGTCTCCCCTCACCACAGACTATGATTTGCTGAATACCTACATCGATGACATTTCATTTGACCTAATAGAAAAAGGAGGCACTGCCATCGGTAGCGCGCTGGCTGTTGGCACCAATAGGATGAGGGAGTCTGAATCCAAGTCTAAGGTATTGATCCTGATAAGCGATGGAGACAATACCGCTGGTAATATTGATCCGATTACTGCTGCCGAATTGGCAAATGCCTACAACATAAAAATCTATACAATAGCCATTGGCAAAGAAGGCAGAGTCCCATACGGCAAAGACTTTTTCGGTCGTCCAAGGTATATTGAAAATACACTCAATGAAACCACTCTTAGGAAGATCGCTGAAATTGGTGAAGGAGAGTTTTACAGGGTGTCGGACAACAGTGCGCTCGAAAGTGTATTTGAATTGATTGACAAGTACGAAAAAGCCGAAATAAAAGAAAATAGATTTAAGGACACTACCGATTTCTATCCTATATATTTGAAATGGGCGATAGTGTTACTTCTGTTTTGGTTGTTCTTGAAATCCACATTTATCAGCAACATTCTACAAGATTAGATCCGATTTATTTTAAACATTACTACTCAATCTTTCAACCATTTTTGTAAGAATGTCTTTGGCCGCATCAGCTATTCTAGTTCCCGGACCGAATATACCTGCCACGCCATTTTTATATAAGAAGTCAAAATCTTTAGGAGGAATGACGCCACCAACTATTACCATTATATTCTCTGCCCCTATTTTTCTCAATTCTTCAATCATTTGAGGAATCAGTGTTTTATGCCCTGCTGCCAAACTAGAAATACCAATAATATGAACGTCATTTTCGGCCGCTTG
>CAXBNB010000665.1:0-2983 GCA_963976505.1 uncultured Reichenbachiellaceae bacterium | reverse complement strand
AAAAAGCGGAATTGCTTAAACACCTGCTTAAAGCAAAGAAAATGACCAGTGTCATTGTTTTTTCTTCCAAAAAAGCGTCTGTAGATCAACTTACCAGAGAGTTTAAAAAAATGGGTATTCAGGCTGAAGCAATTCACTCAGGCTTGGAGCAACAGCATCGCGAAAAGGTGTTACAAGATTTTACCAATAGGCAGATACATGTATTGGTAGCCACAGATGTGGTAAGTCGAGGCATTGACATTACAGGAATAGAAATGGTCGTCAACTATAACGTGCCACAAGATGCCGAAGATTATGTGCATCGCATCGGACGTACAGCAAGAGCCTCTTCTGATGGCGTGGCTTTTACCTTCATCAATGAAGAAGATATGGGTCGCTTTTCTAGAATAGAAAAACTGATTGAAAAGGAAGTAAGAAAAGTGAAATTGCCTTCACACATTGGAGAAGGACCCGTTTACAACCCAAACTATAAAGAGAAGAAACCCTTCAGAGGGAAGAAAAGAGAAAAAAGATAATTTGGATTAAAAGCGGTACAACTCGCCCAGTGGGTTATTTGTATATCCCGTCATAGTTGCTTCCCATATAAGATCCCCAGGTGACTTTTTTTCTCATCAGAATATTGGTTTTGATGAGGTTTACCTGAAAGCCATCGAAAGTGTAGGTGTGGAATTCATTGGTGCTATGCGAATAAATGATATCTAAAAACCCATCATTGTCAAGGTCTCCAATCCAGGGCGTTGAGGATACATTATGTCCGGGTGTTGCATCTGTAAGTGCAATGAGTTTATTGCGATTAAAATCAAATGCGACCAATAAATTGTAGAAAGATTTGCGGTATATAGAATCAATCACTTGATAATTCATATTTAAAATTGCTTCGTCTCTATCATCTGAATTGAGGTCAGCGGCTATAGGAGTTGTCATCTGAAGGTAGCCAAGAGAATCCACGAATTCTATATTGCCATTTAGCCCATTCACCATAAACTGTTTTGCCCAGCCTATTTCAGGCCAGATTCCACGTGAATAAGAAACGAAAAAATCAGGAGTCTTATCAGTGGTAAAATGTCCTATTGCAAGAGAGCAATACGCTTCTGTATTTTTCATCTCAGCCTGCCAAATGAGATTTTTGTTCAGTCCATCAAAGGTTAGCATTCTGCCATCAAAGGCATTAGCTACAATATCCAGAATACCATCTCCGGTAATATCTACCCATGCTGCAGGTGCAATAAAACCTTTATCCGAACTGGTCGCCAATTGGGTGGCATTTGAAAGATCACCTTTCAGGACATCTGAAAGCAATGTGACGAATAAACTGCCTCCTACAGTTTCTCCACCTGTTCCAAATACAACTTCATAATCATTACTAGTTTGTTTTTTGGAAATAACGACCGACATGTATGTTTCTTTGCCATCTGGCATGGCTGCCAATGAAATGAGACTTCCATTAAGGGCATCAATAATGGCCAAATAACCTGTAGGTCTATTGGCATCAAAGGCGGCTACCTTCACATCTCCACCATTAGAGATCAATATATCATCAAAGCCATCATTGTTTTGGTCAGGGATTAGGAGGGGGTTGTAAAAATTGAACCAATTGATTTCCTCATCCTTGTGTTTGGTTTTTTTGTCGAATTTCCATAAAATGGCTCCATTTTTCCCGTTAATAGCTTGTAATTCCGCCGATCGCCCATTAATTATGATGTCATCTATGCCATCCATGTTGAGGTCTTTTAATGCAGCAGATCCAAAGACCTGATCTTTTGCGGATACATTCCAAAGCAGTGTACCGTCTAGTCCATTCAAAGCAATAATTGCGGAATCACAGGCTTCAAATTCTTGTCTTCCTGCTCCAAGTATTATGTCCCCAATGCCATCTCCGTTGAGATCGGACACACGGGGCGATGAAAAGGTTCCTATGCCTGGCAGTCGTTTTGACCAAGAATTTTGACTCAATAGTTCCTGAGTAGAATTCAAAATCAAGCCAATGCATAACATCAAAATATATGAATTTGGCATATTGAGTCTGTTTTGCCCAAATCAATTTGGATTCATTTGGGTGTTCAATTCTTGTTGAAGTTAAAGAGAACTGAGAAGAGTTGCAATGGTGTTTTGTCGCCTTCCCTTAATTACACTAAAAGAATGTTGGGAAGGGGTGTGAAAAAAACTTACTACAATACTGAAATGAAATTATCCTAAAATTAATATTCATAAATCGAACCACAATAGTAGTTTTGCGGATGGCAGAAAAAATCATCATCCTTGACTTTGGTTCACAGTATACGCAGCTCATTGCGAGACGTGTAAGAGAGCTGAATGTATATTGCGAAATCCATCCTTTCAGTAAGATTCCTGAAATAGACAAGACCGTAAAAGGCATCATATTGTCCGGTAGCCCTTGTTCTGTAAGGCAGGAAGATAATCCTGACATCAATTTGGGTGAGATCATAGGGAAAGCGCCAATATTGGGTATATGCTATGGTGCTCAGTTATTGGCTCATAAGTCAGGTGGCGAGATTTTGCCTTCAGAAATCAGGGAATATGGACGTGCCAAATTGGCAAAAGTTGATTCTAAAAATGAATTGCTTAAAGAAATTAATATAGGCTCTAAGGTTTGGATGTCTCATGGAGATACGATTTTGGATATTCCAGAAGATTATGAAATCATTGCCAGTACTGATTCTGTGAATGTAGCTGCTTTTCACAGTCAGTCTCATCCTGTATGGGGCATACAGTTTCACCCAGAGGTCACGCATACCGAACAAGGAAAAATATTACTCAGAAACTTTGTGGTACATATTTGCCATTGTTTACAGGATTGGACTCCAGATATCTTTATAGAATCAACTGTAGAGGCATTGAAGGAGCAAATAGGTAAAGACAAAGTAGTCCTTGGCTTGTCTGGTGGTGTTGATTCATCTGTAGCCGCATTTTTGATCCACAAAGCCATTGGAGAGCGATTGCACTGCATCTTTGTTGACAATGG
>CAXBNB010000664.1:0-2992 GCA_963976505.1 uncultured Reichenbachiellaceae bacterium | reverse complement strand
GTTTTTCCATCAGGCAGAAATTCCAAAATCCTCAACCACCCGTCACCACCATTTCCATGCCAGCCACCACCCATTGCCTGCGCATTGAAAGTCATTTGGTTTACTTTTTTTCCTCCCGAGTTCTTGTCAGTTTTAAATCCAATATGTTCTTTGAAATTGTCAGCTTCACCGATATGACCGGAAAACACGAGTTGTACATTTTGTGAAGGTTGCACCAACTTTTCCCAAATGGCTTTGCCGTAGTTGCCGTCTGTTATTGGGTAGTTTTCTTTTTCAATGTGTTGGTTTTTTGAGTTGAGGTATGAGTGGGTAAGTACTGTCACCGTATGGTCTTTGTATGTCTCTTTTTTTACTACATTCTGAGCCCAGTAAATCACAGTATCTCTTGGAGCAAACTCCAAGTTTAGAAATAGAAATTTACGGTTGTGCGGAGAAGTAAATTCAAAAGCAGCGTTTTGGAGTGTTGGTTTTCCTTCTTTGTTTTTCCCTGCTTCCTTTAAAATATTGACGTTGGAGAGGTTTCTATGAGCAGGGAAATACTCATTGTAATTGGAAATTCTGTTTTCTACGCTTTTGTATCCAAAATCATGATTGCCGGCAGCCAAGATATATGGCACTTTGTTGTCCAGTCTTTCAAATGCTCGTGACACTGCAATCCACTGACTTCTGCTTGGTTCATTGCCATTGACATTGTCCGGTACTAAAAGTTCGTTTTGTTCCACTAAGTCTCCCGTGCACAGCACCATCTCAATATTCAATGGATCAATGTTGTCTTCGATCCAACCTGTCATTATTTCGAAAATTCCCTGGTTTCTACCAAATTTCACATAGGACTGTGGATCAGGCAGCAGGATCATTGTCCACGAATCTGGGTTGGTAAGAGTTGGAGTGGTAAATTTTTCCTGTGCTTTGGCTGTACTTGTAATTTGAAGGCCAAGCACAAAGGCAAGACTTAGGTATTTTAAAAACTTCATTATTCGTCGGTTAGAAAGTGTAAGTTGTAATTGTTTTTTTTAGAAACCCTTATGGCTTGCTTTTCAGATCAAAATTGAAAGTGCCGCCTTTTGTGATTTCCTGATGTGACATGAAATAGCTGTTCCATGCTTTTCCATTTCGACTCATTTTTTCGATGTAGATGTCCTCAGTTCCTGATTTTTCAGCATTGATCACGAGTTTTTTTCCACTGTAATAGTCAGCATCAAGATGGATCGTCACTTTGTCGAATATGGGAGAAGTGATGGCAAAATCCATATTTCCCGGACAGACAGGATAAATGCCAATCATACTGAATACGGCCCAAGTGGATAACGTACCACAGTCGTCATTGCCAGGGATGCCATCTGGGCTGTTTTTGTAATAGGTATTGATCAACTCCCGTACTTGACGTTGGGTGCGCCATTCTTGTCCTTTTACATAGTTGAACAAATAAGGGTAGTTGATGTCAGGTTCGTTAGCCATATCGAAGTGCTTGTCATCAAATATCTTTTGAAGTGTGTTGACGAATGTCTTGTTGCCTCCCATAAGCTTTTTCATGCCGTTGATGTCATGAGGCACATAGAGGGTGTATTGCCATGCATTGCCTTCATGAAAGCCCGGTGAAGGAGCAAAATTCTCACCTTGTTTTGGATCGAAAGTGGGCAGAAAAGTACCATCGGCTAATTTTGGACGAATCATATTGAATTCTTTGTCAAAATATTCCTTGTACCTCAAAGATTGGTTTAAGAAGCGAGAATAGTCGTCTTTTTTGTCCAAGGCTTTTGCAAACTGAGCCAGATTCCAGTCGGCTATATAATACTCCAGCGCATGGGATACAGAGTTGTCAAATTCTTCCAGCAATGGCACGTACCCTTTCGATAGGTAGTCGTCATTATCAGGGCGAAGTTTATTGTTTTTTCCTGCGGCAGTAGCTGACTTGTACATTGCTTCATAGGCCATCTCATGGTCAAAATCCCTGAGCCCTCTGAAGTAAGTATCGACAATTACGGGGATAGATGGGTCGCCTTCCATTACGTGAGTTTCTTTACTGTTGAGTTCCCATTTCGGAAGCCAGTCACTTTCCTTGTACATGTCAATGAGTGAATTGACCATGTCCAATTGCTGTTTCGGATAAACCAAGGACATGAAAGGGTGAACATTTCTATAAGTGTCCCACAAAGAAAACACCGTGTATCTTTCTCTGCCTTTTACTTGTCCAATGTCATAGGATTCCATTTTCGGATATTGTCCATTTACATCGCTGATCACATTGGGGTGAAGATTGATGTGGTAGAGGGAGGTATAAAAAATCGTTTTCTGGTCATCAGTTCCACCTTCTACTTCTATTCTGGACAATGCTTTTGTCCATAATTCTTTCGCCTGACTGTGTATTTTATCAAAATCAAAACCGGGCATTTCAGTTTTCAGGTTTTCACGGGCATTGTCAATACTCACATAAGAAACTCCTATTTTCACAAGTACTTCTTCATTGTTTTTCGTGTCGAACGACAGCCAAGCGCCTACCTTGTCTCCGGCCATGGGAGCGGTATATCCTTCATAGTATTTTATTTTCCCACTGGTAGCCGACCAACTGGCTTCTGCCTGCATTTCAGGCATTTGCTTCCAAACCCCACTGGATTTGAATGGTTTGCTGAATTTTGCGACAAAAAATACTGGGCGCTCTGATCCATCATTGTAGCAGAAACTGCCAGTCATGCGCCAGCCTTCCACTTCTGTCTCGTTCACTATGTCGATGCTGCCACCCACTTCGTTGGTGAGGGCATCCCCCAGGTTGATCAGGATGTTTGACTTTCCTTCTGGGAAAACAAATCGTGAAAGTCCAACACGCTGAGATGCTGTTGCTTCAGTTTTGATTTTGTATTTAGACAGGAAATTGGAATAGTAGCCGGGAGCGGCACTTTCATTTTCATAAGCCGAACCATATTTGGTGATGTCTGCCTCTACCTTGCCAGTGGTAGGCATCAGCAAAATTGTGCCGAGTTCTGGACAGCCAACA
>CAXBNB010000663.1:0-3005 GCA_963976505.1 uncultured Reichenbachiellaceae bacterium | reverse complement strand
TACGAAGACCGAACGCAATTTCATAAGATTTCTGAAATAAGTGACACCTCATACGTTCAGTTAAAGGGGATTATCACTTACAAAGAAGAAATTGGAATCCAACGAAAGAAAAGACTGGTTGCTTACCTAAAGGATGATACTGGGCAGGTGGAATTGGTTTGGTTCAAAGGAATTAAATGGGTTTCAGAAAAAATAAAAACAGGAGTGCCCTATTTGATCTATGGGAAGCCAACCTTATTCAATGGCACCTATAACATTACCCATCCTGAAATGGACCTGCTAACGCCACATAATGAAAATGGATATGGGTCATTTGTTCCAATCTATCGATCAACAGAAAAACTCAAAAAAACGTACCTTGATTCCAAAATAATAGGTAAAATTCAGCAGAACCTATTTGCACTCGCACTTAGCAAAATTGATGAAAGCTTGCCTTCTTATCTGATCAATAAATACAATTTTTTAGATAGAAAGAGCTGTTTGAAAAACATTCATTTTCCGAAAAATGAAGACTTGCTGCAAAAAGCGACATTGAGGCTGAAATTTGAAGAACTATTTTATATCCAACTAAGGCTTGTCAGAGAGAAAAAAGTTATCAGAAAAAGACATAAGGGCATAGCAATGCATGATAGCAGCTTGGTCACAGAGTTTTATAAAAATTTTCTGCCCTTTGACCTGACAAACTCACAAAAACTGGTGATTAAGGAAATTTATGGTGACCTGAGGTCGGGAAGTCAAATGAACCGCTTACTACAAGGGGATGTCGGCAGTGGTAAAACCATAACTGCCTTTATTTGTATGCTTATAGCATTGAGTTGCCATACACAGGCTGCTATTATGGCACCTACAGAGATTCTAGCCAATCAGCATTATGTGGGGCTAAAAGAATATGGTGATAAAATGAACCTTAAGATTGGCTTGGTCACCGGGTCTACAAAAAAAAGTGAAAGAAGAAAGATTTTAGAGGCCCTGAAAATTGGAACAGTAAATATCTTAGTGGGAACTCATGCCTTGTTGGAACCAGATATTCAGTTTAAAAAACTTGGTCTAGCAGTCATTGATGAACAGCATAGATTTGGTGTAGCTCAAAGGGCAAGATTATGGCAAAAAAATGATGACATATTTCCGCATGTACTGGTGATGACTGCCACCCCTATACCAAGAACACTGGCTATGACCTTATATGGTGATTTAGAAATATCAACAATAACAGAGCTCCCTAAAGGAAGAAAACCCATTCAAACCAATCATCTTAGGGATTCGGGGAGGTTAAAATTATTTGGCTTTATCAGGCATCAAATTGAAGTAGGCCGTCAGGTATATATGGTATATCCATTGATTGAAGAATCCGCTAATTACGACTATAAAGATTTATTGGATGGATACGAAAGTATTTCAAGGGCTTTTCCTAAAACTCCTATTAGCATTGTTCATGGTAAAATGAAGCCTAAGGACAAAGACTTTGAAATGGCTAGGTTCATTCGCAATGAGACTAAAATATTGGTAGCAACCACTGTAATAGAAGTAGGTGTGAACGTACCTAATGCAACGGTCATGGTGATAGAAAATGCCGAACGATTCGGCTTATCACAATTGCATCAGCTTCGAGGTAGAGTGGGAAGGGGAGGAGATCAGTCTTATTGTATTTTAATGACAGGCAACAAACTAAGTACGGAGGCCAGAGAAAGGGTAAAGACAATGGTAGAAACCAATGACGGTTTCAAAATAGCAGAGACAGACCTTAAAATCAGAGGTCCTGGAGACTTAACAGGTACACAGCAAAGTGGCGTGTTGGATCTTCATATTGCAGATTTGGCTCTAGACGGTAAAATTTTAAAAGAAGCGAGGGCTTGTGCAGAAAAAATTCTTGATAAAGATCCTGACTTAAAATCGATAGGGAATAAAATTTTAAATGAAACCCTGTTGGCTATGAATAAAAATAAGACTGATTGGAGTTTAATTTCATAAAGGGCAGTCATAAAAAAACCGAAGGAGTTTTCCTTCGGTTCAGTAATTTTTTATTTAGTCTTCCCCTATTGGGAACATCAACTGCTATCTTATGCTGGTTGTTCTTGCCTTAATTTGGCGATTGAAAAGGATTTTCTCTCCTTGTGTCCACAATATCCGCAAGAATAATGCTTCATCAACTCACCTTCTTCAGTTATAGTAGGAGATTGAATAATTTCTTCGTTGGTAACTTTCAAAGTCTGGTAGTTACACTCAGAGCATTTCAATGCAGTAAGTCTACCGTTGTATTTTTCAATATGTGTGTATCCTGAATCTTCATCTAACCAAACGTCATAATCTATAGAAAATGCATTTTCTTCAGCCTGCATACCTTCATCTAGATAAACATCTTCTTCTTCTTCACTCAATAATCTCATTTTGCGACCATCAGGAGATACTCTAGGCTCGTACCTTAGATACTTCAATCTTTTTTCAATGTAAAAAGGATAATAAAACTTAAGTATATTCTGTATGATTACGCCCGCAATTATTGCAAACATGGTGCTGACAAATAATCTTACAAAGAACCACAGCATTCCGGATTCAGATACCAATGTGTTGGCATAAATAGCTCCGGCAATTATTAACAGCAATGCAGCTCTCCACAAAAGCTTAATTTCAAACATGTTAATGTAGTCGTACTTTGCTTTGTAATCTTTGGTAATCATCAACTTGATCAAATGACCAAGGAGTACAAGTACAGCAAGTACAGCAAGCCCGTAAGTGGCCATTTGCCCGTATTTACTTAGTGATGCCAGCAGTTCAGGATTCATTTCGTTCATAGCATTTCGCTTTTTAGAGTATTAGGTTTCTGACTAAGAATTAGGTAGTATGTATCATACATACCCTCACCAAAGTTAAGGTATATTTCAAATATAATTAAAATGGTTTATTGTTTTTAACATCTATAATTAAAATTTAAAAAAAATGTCCCTTATTTAAGATTTTATACTAATATGTTGTGGCTGTATTGAATTAGAAAGAGCACAAAAAAACCA
>CAXBNB010000662.1:0-3016 GCA_963976505.1 uncultured Reichenbachiellaceae bacterium | reverse complement strand
GGGACGCTAAGACCAGAGTTTGGGATTAAGTTGTGTCTAATGTTTTGGCTAACAAACATGTCCCATAGGGCATGTTTTGTTTGCCGTTGTTGTGGCTAGTTTTTTATTTTTAAATGTTCTTCAATTTCAGAGAGATTATAGGTCAATTCTATTATTGGTGTCAAGTTTTTAATTGCATTTGGTAAATAACAATCTTCAATAATTTCGAGTCGGTCAGGATAAATTGCAAAAGACTCAAGATTAGACTTTCTCTCACAGTCTTCATAATTTTCAATTGCCCATTCATAAGTTGATTTGTCAAGTCCTGATTCTGGGTCGACAAGCATTTCCTTCAGTTCTAGCTTTTGTTCACTGTACTGTAGTTGCTTGTCTTTATCTACTCTTATTTTAAATTCTCCTGTCGTGTCAATTACGTCTGAAATAGTCAGCCATTTTCCACTTTCAGTTGAATAGTTGAAATAGTCAGTCCAATTTGTGCAATATGCGCCACAACCTTCAGCACTGATGTTAATTGACAGAATTCCGTTTTCATTGTATGTCACTTCAAAGTCAAGATAGATTACTCCATCACCCGCCCATTTGAATAAAGTCGAGTCAATTGTAGCGTTAGGATATTCGTTTCTTGTAAAACGGTTCTTCAAATCAGTGTTAATTAAAGAGTCAATTTTCCTGTCACCAGACCGAACAATAGGAAAGTTCATTTTATTCGACTGAATTTCCTTAAACCTGTCGCTTTCCTTAAGTTGAAAAGTGTCAATTTGAACACTTTGTCCTAATGCAGTTGTTCCTATGAACACCAATATCATTATCAGGAATTTTGTCATTTTTTTCAATTAGCCACAATATTTGAGTAAAACGCGCTGTGCGCTATACATCCAATCTGTATTTCTCAAAAATACTGAATTTCAGTCATTCATCTTGCAGCTCATACTTACTATTGCTGCTACAATACGCTTCCTGCTTTAAACACAAAAAAAGGGAGCGCAATAATTGCTCTCCCTTTTTACTTCTGAAAGAAATATTTTTTACCTGAAATCAACTATCTCTACGTTGGGGTGTTTCTTTTCATCAAATTTGAAATCACTGTCTTTAATGGTATTGTTTACAGCAAATTGATTGATTTTGTACAAATACCGACTGCCAGACTTGTCAAAGATCCTGAAGTTCTTAAGCTCATTGTCAGCATTTTGGATTTCCATCCTAATTTTATAAAATGTTTTGTCTTTGTCGTCTGGCACCAAATCCACCACATCCAACTTACCATTGTCTTTTGTTTCAAGAAAAAGGTATTTGTAGCCAGATTTATAAATGGAGAAAATATTGGATAAAGTGATCTCTTCTTCAGAATCATCATATTCTGAGATGGTCACTTCATTGTCATCTTTCAAATAAGTCCATATTGTAGAACCATCATTGATGATTTCCTGCCCACTCATTTCGAGTTTATACATATTACTTTTCACAGTAATCTTGCCTTCAAATTTCTCATCTATACCTTCAGATTCATTCTCCATGATGTAACTGAAGTTGGCACTAAAAGCAGGAATCTTCTGGTATTTTTCACTCATGGCGTCAAGAATCGCCAAAGCCTGAGTATCTTTTTGAGCGAATGCCTGTATGGTACAAAACAAACAAGCCATCACCATTAAAATTGATTTATTCATAATCGTATAGTTTAATTCTTTTATCATGCTGGCTAGAGGCTATTCAATAACTGTTCCAAACTGTATTCATCCTTTACCAGCACTTCTCTGGCTTTGCTGCCTTCAAATGATCCCACAATGCCTGCAGCTTCCAGTTGGTCTATTAACCTTCCTGCCCTATTGTATCCTAATTTTAACTTTCTTTGAATGAGTGATGTACTCCCTTGCTGGTGCATTACGATCAGTCTGGCTGCATCATCAAACAAAACATCTCTGTCAGATAAATCAACCTCCCCTACATTGCTTTCGCCATCTTCTCCCACAAACTCCGGAAGCATATAGGCTGTTTCATATCCTCGTTGTGACCCTACAAACTCACAGATCCGCTCCACTTCGGGAGTATCTACAAATCCACACTGCAACCTGATGATCTCTGATCCCATTGACAACAGCATGTCTCCCATGCCTACCAATTGATCCGCTCCACCTGCATCCAAGATTGTCCTAGAATCAATCTTAGATGTCACTCTAAAAGACAACCTCGCTGGGAAATTGGCTTTTATGATACCTGTAATCACATTGACTGACGGTCTCTGTGTTGCTACCACCAAATGGATCCCAATCGCTCTGCCCAACTGTGCCAGCCTGGCAATAGGAGTTTCTATTTCTTTTCCTGCAGTCATCATCAAATCCGCCAACTCATCAATTACCAATACAATATACGGTAAAAACTTGTGACCCGAATTAGGATTCAATTTCCTTTGTACGAATTTCTTATTGTATTCCTTGAGGTTTCTACATCCAGCATCTTTCAACAGGTCGTACCTGTTGTCCATTTCAATACACAAAGAATTCAAAGTATAGATTACTTTTTTGGTGTCTGTAATGATCGCCTCTTCGGAATCAGGAAGTTTGGCTAAAAAGTGTCTTTCTATTTTGTTGAATAGTGTTAGTTCCACTTTTTTCGGATCTACCAGTACAAACTTCAGTTGGGACGGGTGCTTCTTATAGATCAGTGACGTAAGCAATATATTGAGACCGACTGACTTACCCTGTCCGGTGGCTCCAGCCATCAAAAGGTGCGGCATCTTTGCCAAATCAGTTACGAATACCTCGTTCGAAATGGTCTTGCCCAATACTATCGGAAGTTCCATGGTACTCTTCATGAATTTGTCAGTCATGAGTACGGACTTCACATCGACCATCTCCCTGTTTTTGTTCGGCACTTCTATACCAATAGTTCCCTTGCCGGGAATGGGAGCAATAATCCTGATACCCAAGGCTGCTAAGCTAAGCGCAATGTCATCCTCTAGGTTTTTGATCTTAGAGATTTTCACTCCAGCGTCAGGCACGATCTCATAGAGTGTTACCGT
>CAXBNB010000661.1:0-3019 GCA_963976505.1 uncultured Reichenbachiellaceae bacterium | reverse complement strand
GTACGAATCTTTCTTACTGCGTTTGAAAGTTTATAGAAAAAACAGACAAGAAGTATTTCAGTGAAAGTCAAACTTCGATATTTATATTGGGGTTACTTGCCCATTTTCTCCCTATTGGTGGGCTTTGTCATATTTGATTATATCCGGTTTTTACGCTTTTTTTTTGATGCCAATACTTTTGATGGGTCGGTTTTAATACTCCTTCTTTTAGCCTCCGGATTCCTTTCTCAAAAATACCTAAAGATAAAGGAGAATATCGCTTTCATAATACAAATATTATTGTTGGTTGTACTAATGATGGCAGATCAAGTAAAAGAAGTGGTACTTCTCTTTCCAGATTTTCTGAGTGTTTTGATTTACGTTTGTTTCGTTTTGTTTGGCTTGACTATGGCAGTTGCAGTTAGAATAAGTGAAGCTCAAAAAAAGGCGCTTTCAATTGGTATTGTCATGTTGAGTGTTGGAGTAGGAATGGGATTGGGTTTTTCGTTTGATGGCAAGGAGTGGTTCAGACCATTGTTGCTTATAGCGATAGTTCTTAATTTGGCATTGTCCCCTGAAGTAAACAAGAAATTGAAATTCACAAGTACAGCTTTGCTTGTGCTTGCTTTTGCCTACTCAGGTTTTAGCACAACCGCTTTCGAATATTTACCAAGTCAGAAAAAGTACCATGACAAGTTGACCTTTTCTCATGAAACCCCTTTTCAGAAAATTGATGTTACATCATGGAAAGGGAATCAATGGTTTTATTTCAATGGAATTAATCAATTCAGCACACTGGATGAGTGGATGTACTATGAGCCTATGGTTCACCCTGTGATGCAAATGTCAAAAGCTGTAGAAAACATTTTGGTAATAGGTGGTGAAAATGGACTTATTGCAAGAGAGTTGGGGAAATATAATAAGGTTCATAGAATAAACATTCTACCAATAGATACAGCATTTTACGGATTAGGTAAAAGAAATCCAATATTTACGAGCATCAATCAGGGAGCTTTAAGCAATGAAAAAATTGTACGGATTGAAGGCAATGTATTCAGGTTTTTGAATAAATTGAAGGATCATTATGATGTCATTTTCATGGATGTGCCTGATCCCATAGATTTGGAACTCAATCAATACTACACAAGAGAATTTTACCAACTGTGTCATCAGGCGTTAAAAAATGAAGCTCTGATGATAGCTCAGTCGGGCAGTCCCTACTATGCTACTAAGGCATTTTATGCCATTTCTAAGACCATTGAATCAGTCGGTTTCAATATATTACCTTTACACAATCAGGTGATGACCTTAGGTGAGTGGGGCTGGGTCATTGGATCGAAGACTTTAAGCGCAGCGCAGTTGAAAGAAAGATGTAGTCAATTGGAATTTGATGATATAGAAACACGATGGATCAACAATGAGGCTATGCGCATGATGATGTCTTTTGGCAAGCCTTATATGATCACTGATTCTATTGAAATCAATAGCCTCAAAAACCCGGTTATCCACCAATATTATAGTGTTGGAACCTGGAATTTTGATTGATAAAAGCATAAAAACCTGTGAGAAAAATCTGGCTATTTAATAAATCAATCGACCTCTTAGTGCTTTTGCTCCCTGTTTGGGTGGTATGGGCCGTCTGCTTTTTACTTTCAGATGGGCTGTTGCAAATGCAACTGCCACTGTGGGTTTGGGTCGTATTTGTGTTAGGGATAGATGTGAGCCATGTGTGGAGTACTATCTTTAGGACTTACCTAGACAAAGAGGAATTCACCAACCATAAGAAGCTACTGATTCTATCTCCAATCCTTTGCTTTGTAGTATTCTTTTTGGTAGCCAATGTATCAATCAGCTGGTTTTGGACAATATTGGCTTATGTGGCGCTATACCATTTCATCAAGCAACAATATGGTTTCATGCAGTTGTATAGAGCCAAATTTGGTTTCCTCGAACTGAAAAAACGCCTTTCTGATAAATTCATCATTTACTTGGGGATGTTGTATCCGGTCTGGTATTGGCACCTCAATAGTGACCGTAGATTCTCATGGTTTGTGGACGGTGATTTTTTTAATTTGAAATCAATGTTTGAAATACTTCCGTTTTGGGAGGATGGTTACCTCAGTACCGTCAATCTAATTTGTAACCTGGCATATTTTGCATTCTTTTGTTTCTGGTTGATTGAGGAGGTTTACCTACACAATAAAGAGAAACACAAACTTCCTATTGGTAAGTGGCTTTGGGTCATGACCACTTGGGGCAATTGGTTTCTGGGGATTGTTTACTTCAATTCTGACTTGGTTTTTACCATAACCAATGTAGTGGCACATGGACTCCCCTATATGGCTTTGGTTTTCTTTTATGTAGAAAAGAAAAGAGAAATAAAGCTTTCCAAAGCATCTTACTTTGAAAATATCTATAGGGTTGGGTTTATGTTAATAGCAGTATTGATATTGGCTTTTGGAGAGGAATATTTTTGGGATATGTGGCTATACCAAGATAATACAGCGTTCTTTCAGACTTTATTTAAATACCCGATGCAGATGGCTCAGGAGCCTGTGGTGCAAGCCACGGTTTTGGCATTGCTATCGGTACCCCAAGCTACACACTATGTTTTGGATGGCTTTATTTGGAAATCCAACCATAAAAACCCTTATATAAAATCGGTATTGCTCAATTGATTATGGATAGAAGAAATTTTGTAAAAACCTCTGCTTTATTGACACTACCAATGATTCTAAAATCTTGTCATTGGCAGACAGAGGAGGCATCTTATGACATTGAGGTCGATTCGGATGCTGGTACTGGCCACCTGATTTATAAGAGTGCTTCATTTGAAAAGGGGAGCACCTTAGAAACGGAATATCTGATAGTCGGAGGTGGAATTGCTGGAATGACAGCAGCCAACCAGCTGTCAGGAAAAGACTTCTTACTGTGTGAACTTTCTGAAAAATTAGGAGGGTCATCATCTGCCGTTGAGTTCAATGGTATGGGAATATCCCAAGGGGCGCATTACGACCTTTCTTATCCAAAAGGATATGGC
>CAXBNB010000660.1:0-3024 GCA_963976505.1 uncultured Reichenbachiellaceae bacterium | reverse complement strand
TGACCGATAGGATGGAGGACGAAGGTTACCCAAGGACGATGAGTGCGTCCATCAATATTACCTCATCTACTACGGGATTGTTGATTCCACCGAGTAATATTTTGATAGTATATGCATTGGCTAGTGGAGGGACTGCTTCAGTAGCAGCACTTTTCATAGCTGGTTACTTGCCGGGTATTTTGGTTGGTCTTGGACTGATGCTTACTGCTGGGTATATGGTGTATAAGAAGAAATTGCCAAGGGGAGAGAAAGTCTCTTTGTCTGATACTTTTAAGTATTTGAAAAATGCATTTTTTAGTTTGATGCTGTTGGTGGTAGTAGTAGGCGGAATTGTAGCAGGTATATTTACAGCTACAGAGGCGGCAGCCATTGCAGTTTTTTATGCAGCAGTACTGGCTTTTATTTACAAAGCCATCACCGTTAAGGATTTGCCGTCTATCATGTTGAACAGTGCTAAGACAACAGCACTTGTTATGGCGGTCATTAGTACCTCTATGGCCATGTCATGGTTGTTTTCATTCATCAGTATTCCGCAGATGATTACTGGGTTTATGTTGGAGAATTTCAGCAATCCTGTAGTCATATTTTTGATCATCAACCTTACATTGTTGGTCATTGGTACCTTTATGGATATATCTCCAGCAGTCTTGATCTTTACCCCGATATTTTTACCGGTGGTAACGGCATTGGGTATGGATCCTGTTCACTTTGGGATTGTATTGGTGCTTAACCTTTGTATAGGGATTTGTACTCCGCCCGTGGGCACACTGTTGTTTGTCGGGAGTGGTGTGGCAAAAGTGAGCGTCACCAAAGTCATAGTTCCATTAATTCCGTATCTGTTTGCCATGTTTGTGGTACTGATGCTGATCACTTATATACCTTGGATTTCTCTTTGGTTGCCTAGTGTATTTGGATTGTAGATTTTGGTGTAGTCAAATAGAAATACCTACACGGTCATAATTATTTTAGTCATGCGCAAATCAACTCTTGGTCAGTTCAATAAGTTTAGTACTTCATTTTGGAAGGCAGCAGGACTTTGTTGTGCTTTGTTCATCGTGTTTTCTTGTACAGAAAAAGATGAAATCCAGATCTTTCTGTGCATCGGACAGTCAAACATGGCTGGAAGAGCTGATATTGAGCCAATAGACACCACCAGCCTCCCAAATGTTTATGTATTCAACACGGAAGGTGAATGGGAAAGCGCAAAGAACCCTATGAACCAATATTCCACCATTCGGAAAGGCATGTCCATGCAAAGGTTGAGTCCTTCATGGTCTTTTTCTCAGACGCTGGCAAAGGAGTATCCGAATAAAAAAATCGGCTTGGTAGTGAATGCTAAAGGAGGGAGCTCAATAAATGAATGGAAAAAGGGTAGTAAATTTTACAACGAATCACTGATAAGGGCATTGCAGGCTCAAAAGACGGGTTCACTCAAGGCGATCATTTGGCATCAGGGAGAAGCTGATCAGGGGCAATGGGAGGACTATGCGGATAAATTTGATAGCCTGGTTTATTATTTCAGAAAAGACTTAAGCCAACCAGACCTTAAAGTAATAGTGGGAGAGATCGGCAAATGGCGGGAATCTGCAACACAGATCAATGAAGTACTAAGGTCATTGCCGCAACGGTTAACCAATGTCCAGACGGCTTCAGCAGAAGGACTCACCCATAAAGGTGATCACTCCCACTTTGACCCCAGGTCACAGAGGCTACTGGGAGAAAGGTATGCTGAAAAGTATATTGAAATGAGCCGGGAGTGATAAGAGCAGTTTTCTCTTTTGTACATCCTGTATTTTTGATGTCACATAAGGTGTGCGGCATTCTGGAAGTTTATATACCAAGAAGGAGGTAGTACACTTATTGTACATTTTTGTGTATTTGGTTTGAGCATTAGTAGAAACTCCAACTGATTAAACCCCAAGTGACAAAATCTTCTCACCATCACTCAAATAGAAAATTGATTTTAATACGCATTTAATGAGATATTGATATTTAATTCCTATTTTGGCTCATAGAACTAATAATCCAAAAATAAACCGAATTAAAGCGGTTTTGGAGCAAAAGAGAATTAAGTAAATTTGGTTAGTAGAAACTTGGAAAGAGTTCTAATATGGTTATTAGCTATGTGCAAAATAGACAGCAGCCAAGACTTGGGATTCTCAATGAATTTGCAAGAGTATTGGATGTCAATCCAAAAGACTTATTGAAAGAAGATCTGAATGACTAAGGAATATCAAATAGAAGAAAATCTGATTAAGCAGCTAAAAGAGCTGAAATACGTCCATCGACCTGATATTGTCGATAGGAAAACACTTGAGCAGAACTTCAAAACCAAATTTGAAGCACTTAACCGAGTTCGATTATCGGAAAGCGAATTTTTACGCTTACGGGAAGAAATTATAGAACCTGATGTTTTTGCTGCTTCTAAGAAACTACGAGAAAAACAGTATTTCCAACGAGAAGATGGAACACCACTTCATTATACGCTAGTAAATATCAAAGATTGGTGCAAAAACGATTATGAAGTCGTTAGTCAAGTGCGCATCAACACAGAAAATAGTCATCAACGTTATGACATAATTCTTCTTATCAATGGTTTGCCAGTGGTGCAGATTGAATTGAAGAAACTGGATGTTACGCACCGTAAAGCCATGCAGCAAATCGTGGATTACAAGAATGAACCTGGTAATGGCTATGGTAATTCTTTAATGTGCTACATGCAATTGTTTATTGTGAGCAATGGCACACGAACGATCTACTTCTCCAACAATAAAAATCAACATTTTCAATTCAATGCCGATGAGCAATTCTTGCCTGTTTATGAATTGGCTGATTTAAACAATCAGAAAATAAATCGACTGGACTTGTTTTCTGAAAAATTTCTAAGCAAGTGCACACTTGGGGAAATGATAAGCAAATACATGGTACTGGTAGAAAGTGAACAGAAATTGCTTGTCATGCGGCCTTATCAGATTTATGCTGTAAAAGCGATTGTTGATTGCATAAAGGATAATCGAGGAAACG
>CAXBNB010000659.1:0-3027 GCA_963976505.1 uncultured Reichenbachiellaceae bacterium | reverse complement strand
AAGCAATGCTTGTTGTTTGGCAATGTAATCTGCCGCTACTTCTTCTGGTGTTTGAAATAACGGCCCAATATCCACATCAAAGCCCAAATCAGCAAAGCTGGTGGCTACTACCTTGGCTCCTCTGTCATGGCCATCCTGCCCCATTTTAGCTACCAAAATCCTAGGACGCCTGCCATCCAAAGCTTCTACTTTATTTACTAGCTCTTGTATTTCCATTGACTCTTCACTTTTACGAGTTTCTGACGAATATACGCCACTCACGGTATTAATTACTGGTGAATGTCGCCCAAATATTTTTTCCATTGCCATAGAAATTTCACCCAAAGTGGCTCTGGCTCTTGCGGCAATGACAGCCAACTCCAATAAGTTCCCTTCACCACTTTTAGCACAATTTGAAAGTGCATTCAATGCACTTTCTACTGCTCCATTGTCACGGTTACTTTTCAACTCGTTCAGTCTTGCCACTTGGGTTTCTCTTACAGAAGTATTGTCAACATCCAGCAGCTCTATTTCCGTTTCTTCATTAGTTGTGTATTTATTCACACCAACTATTACTTCGTCCCCTGAATCGATTTTGGCTTGTTTCCTCACTGCTGCTTCTTCAATCTTCAACTTGGGCATGCCAGTCTCAATCGCTTTGGCCATGCCCCCCATTTCTTCAATTTCGACAATAGTTGACCATGCCTTTCTGGCCAACTGGTCCGTTAAATACTCTAGATAATATGACCCACCCCATGGATCCACTATTTTAGTAATACTGGTTTCTTCTTGGAGGTATAATTGAGTATCTCTAGCGATTTTAGCTGAATAGTCCGTTGGCAAAGCGATGGCCTCATCCAGTGCATTGGTATGCAACGATTGTGTACCTCCCAATACTGCTGCCATTGCTTCGACTGTTGTTCGGGTAACATTGTTGAAAGGATCCTGAGCAGTTAGGCTCCATCCGCTCGTTTGACAATGCGTCCTCAATGCCATAGATTTTGGGTTTTTAGGGTCAAACGATTTGACGATTTTCGCCCAAATCAAACGTCCTGCCCTCATTTTAGCAATTTCCATAAAATGATTCATGCCAATAGCCCAGAAAAACGACAGCCTTGGCGCTAACTGATCTACATCTATACCTGCCTCTATTCCAGTCTTTAAATATTCTAATCCATCAGCTAAAGTAAAGGCCAACTCCAAATCAGCCGTAGCTCCAGCTTCGTGCATGTGGTACCCACTGATACTAATAGAATTGAACTTTGGCATCTTTTCAGATGTATATTTAAATATATCTGAAATAATTTTCATGGAAGGTTTAGGTGGATATATAAAGGTATTCCGCACCATAAACTCCTTTAGGATGTCATTTTGAATGGTTCCATTCAGCTTGCTGATAGCCACACCTTGCTCCTCAGCTGCCACTATATAAAATGCTAAGATGGGAATCACCGCCCCATTCATCGTCATTGACACAGACATCTGATCCAATGGAATCTGATCGAACAGGATTTTCATATCCAAAACAGAATCAATGGCCACCCCAGCCTTTCCTACATCTCCAAATACCCTTGGATGATCAGAATCGTATCCCCTATGCGTAGGTAAATCAAAAGCCACGGATAACCCTTTTTGTCCTCCTGCAAGATTCCTCCTATAAAAGGCATTGGAATCTTCAGCAGTAGAGAACCCTGCATACTGTCTTATAGTCCATGGTCGGGAAGCATACATGGTACTGTAAGGGCCTCTCACATAAGGAGGAGTTCCGGAAACAAACCCTAGGTGTTTTACACTTTTAAGATCTTCTGCTTTAAACTCTTTTTTTATCGAGATCCCTTCTGGAAACAACCAAGGTTTACCAACTTCTGTATCTTTCTTTAAATTGTAAGCAGAGGAATCCAAATCAATTTTTGAAAAATCCTTTTGAAACGAATTTGAGTTTTGGGTTTTCAAAAAAGAAGCCCACCCAGCTCTAATCATTTTTTCGATTAAGTGCTCCATAAAATAAGAGCCTTCAATGGGATTTGAGGTTTTGGTAATATGAGATTCTTCTTTCAGAATATTCAATACATTTCTAGAAATCCTATTTGGCATGCCATTCTTATTATCTGAAAAGACATTAATAGAATTTGCCCCTCCTAATACAGCCGCCATTACTTGAGCACTATTCCCAATCATTTCTTTTTCAGACTTTGGCTGTGTACTTACGTGTATTGGGATATTTGCTCGATTGGGTGAACAACCATATTCTCTTAAAAGAACAACTATTAAAAACTTCAGGGCTCTGATTTTGGCAATTTCTAAAAAGAAGTCGTCTCCTACTGAAATATTAAAAAACATATACTCAACTATGTCTTCTATATTGAATGCCATTTGCTGTAATCCATCAATATGTAGCACCATTTGCGTACATAATTGGGATAGTTCCTGTTCTGGAGCAATATTCTCAGCAATGGCAGGATCAGTTTCAAGAGCCAGAAACTTAAGCTGCGGGATTTTATCCTTGAAAGTCAATAATTGAGCATAGTCGTTTAATCGATCTTTCAAGTTTTGTGAAAATGATTTTCTATGTATATATCCTGAAACTTGTTTTGAATCAAATTGATTTTGGAGCAACCATACCGAATAACTCTTGTGAAATCCCAGTAAATTGTCTGTACTAAAACTCAGGTGGCAACAATCTGGATAAACTCCATTCAAGACACCATCAAATAAAAAATCATCCTCAACATTCAGAATTATACCATCTGCACCATTGTTGAGCGCATCAATGATTAATTCATTGTCATTGGTCAGTTTCACAATATTCAGGCAAGCTGAAAGATCGAATATTACGTCCCTATTTTTTTCAACGAATTTAGTGCTGCTTTCTTTGTGATGGATTAAAGGAATTTTAATTTCATCTCCTATTTGCCAATCCAAAGAGCCTATTGATTTTCCTTTTAAATCCTTTTCAATATTTTCTTTCCATTCGGAAAATGAACTCTTTTTAAACTCATCAAAATTGAACTCTTTATTAAGCATACATGATATCTTCTCTTCTTGTAA
>CAXBNB010000658.1:0-3035 GCA_963976505.1 uncultured Reichenbachiellaceae bacterium | reverse complement strand
TCTTGTTGGCAAAATTAAACAACGGGAAAAAAAACTTATTGAACAATTTGCCAATGCACTCGAATATTTTGCCAATGTTGACAATACAAAAGCAGATTATTTTTTTCTATTTGAAGACATTATAGAAGCGAACACAACCATTCCCATAATTATCACTGATGAACTTGGATCACCAAGCTTGGAGTTGTACCGAAATATACCAGATGCCACAGACGCTCCAAATGATAAGGAAAGAAGAAGAATCCTTAGAAATGAGTTGGAGGAAATGAAAAAGAATAAGGATAATGAACCCCGACTTATTATTCTAAAAAACAGGGATACAGGTGAAACGGAAGGCTATCAGTACATTTATTATAAAAACTCAACCCTGCTTATCCAGCTCAAATATTACCCAATAGCTCAGTTGTCAATTATTGCCATTTTTGGTTTGATAGCATTTATGGCATTTAATTATTCTAAAACAGCGGAACAAAATAGAGTTTGGGTCGGCTTGGCAAAAGAAACAGCACATCAATTAGGTACGCCACTTTCATCGCTAATGGCTTGGGTTGAATATTTCAAAACGGATGATGACCTAAAAGACAAGGAAATTGTTGCAGAGTTGGAGAAGGACGTTGAGCGGTTAGAAATGATCACTTCTCGTTTTTCCAACATAGGATCTGAACCCATCTTGAAAACAACGAACCTTTATGAAATCGTTAGTGAAACGGTTGATTATCTTAAAAAACGCGTTTCCACTAAAGTGACGTTTGAAATTAAAAGCTTTCCAAACAAAAACATCTCAGCTGAGATAAATGAAGCACTTTTCAAATGGGTCATAGAGAATCTATGTAAAAATGCAGTAGATGCCATGGGAGGTGTGGGTCATTTATCAATTAAACTGCTGCGTGCCAATGAAGGTCAAGCAGTGATTGACATTACCGATACAGGAAAAGGAATTGTTAAATCAAAAATAGGAAAAGTTTTTCAGCCAGGGTTTACTACAAAAAAACGAGGATGGGGGCTTGGACTCACTTTGGTAAAGAGAATTGTGGAGAATTATCATAAAGGTAAAATTTTTGTTAAATCCTCAGATATCAATAAAGGCACAACTTTTAGAATTTTACTGAGAATTAAGTAAAACCAAAAAGGACTGAGTCTTTTTGGTTTATATAATTATTGATTTAACTTCGCACCTTTAAAATCAACATCATAATATTTATTGAAATAAGCGATTGAAAATGGCAAACATCGGTAAAATCACACAAGTTATTGGTCCTGTTGTGGACGTAAGTTTTGAGTCTGAAGGATCAAAAGTACCAGATATCCTTGACGCATTATTCGTTACCAGACCTGATGGACAAAAAATAGTTTTGGAATGTCAGCAGCATTTGGGCGAAGAAAGGATTCGTACAGTAGCGATGGATAGTACCGAAGGTTTAATGAGGGGACTCGATGTTGAAGATACGGGATCACCGATCAAAATGCCTATCGGAGAGGAAATAAAAGGACGACTTTTTAATGTTGTAGGAGAAGCGATAGATGGTATTGGGCATGTTGATAATAGCAACGGGATGTCGATTCACAGACAAGCACCGGCATTTGATCAATTGTCAACTTCTACCGAAGTACTATTTACTGGTATCAAAGTAATTGACTTGATTGAACCTTATGTTAAAGGGGGAAAAATCGGGTTGTTCGGTGGTGCCGGAGTTGGTAAGACCGTATTGATTATGGAATTGATCAACAACATTGCCAAAGCATACTCAGGTCTTTCTGTGTTTGCTGGTGTTGGAGAGAGAACAAGAGAAGGAAATGACTTGTTGCGTGAGATGATTGAATCAGGCGTAATTAGATATGGAAAAGAATTTGAAGAATCTATGGCTGAAGGTGGCTGGGATTTGACCAAGGTTGACAAAGATGAGCTTTTGAAATCTCAAGCTACTTTGGTGTTTGGTCAAATGAATGAGCCTCCAGGAGCAAGGGCTAGAGTTGCACTTTCTGGTCTGACAGTAGCTGAATATTTCAGGGATGGTGATGGAGAAGGACAAGGAAGAGACATTCTATTCTTTATTGATAATATATTTAGGTTTACTCAGGCAGGATCTGAAGTATCAGCCCTTTTGGGTAGGATGCCATCTGCGGTTGGTTACCAACCTACTTTGGCTACAGAAATGGGAGCCATGCAGGAAAGGATTACTTCTACAAAAAGAGGGTCGATCACATCAGTTCAGGCAGTTTATGTTCCTGCAGATGATTTAACGGATCCAGCACCTGCTACCACGTTTGCTCACCTTGACGCAACTACAGTACTTTCTAGAAAGATTGCAGAGCTAGGAATTTATCCTGCTGTTGATCCTTTGGATTCTACATCAAGGATTTTGAGTGAAGAAATTGTGGGTGAAGAGCACTATAGATGTGCACAGAGAGTAATAGAGATTCTTCAGAGATATAAAGAACTTCAGGACATTATCGCCATTCTTGGAATGGATGAGCTTTCAGATGAAGACAAGGAAGCAGTACATAGAGCCAGAAGGGTACAGAGGTTTTTATCTCAGCCGTTCCACGTTGCAGAGCAGTTTACTGGTCTTCCAGGAGCTTTGGTTGACATTAAAGATACCATTAAAGGATTTAATGAAATAATGGATGGCAAATATGATCACTTGCCAGAGGCAGCTTTCAACCTTGTAGGTAGTATCGAGGAAGCAGCGAAAAAAGGAGAGAAATTGATGGCTGAAGCTAAATAATAAATATTATGTTTTTAGAAATAATTACTCCTGACAACAGACTTTTTGAAGGAGAAGTTGATTCTGCAACTTTTCCAGGAAGCGAAGGTTCTTTTCAAGTATTGGATGATCACGCACCTCTAGTAAGCTCACTTGGCTTAGGAGAGTTGAGGTACAAATACAAAGATCATGACCACTTGAAAGAGAAAGAATTAAAAATTGATGGAGGAATAGTGGAAGTTCTGAACAATCGAGTATTGGTATTAGTAGAGTCTGTACAAGCGTAAAAAATTATAGAGATACGATAAAATATGAAGGCCGTCCTGAAGA
>CAXBNB010000657.1:0-3039 GCA_963976505.1 uncultured Reichenbachiellaceae bacterium | reverse complement strand
TTCACATCATCAGGTAGGGGAATCCTCCATGAAAATCCACTATACCCTTTGGGGTCTTCAGACCCTCCTATTGCCAGACTGTCTTCCAACGCTGTAATCTTGATTTCAAAATCAATAATTCTATAATTGTCTTGGGCTGAATGAACAGTGATCTCAGCACTTTCATGCGCAAAAGCCTTTTGCTCACCCTTTTCATCGAGCCATAACGGTGATTTCCAATTTACTGAAGTGGTCACCACACAATAATCACTAAACTTTTTAACTGTGGCGTCATCAACCTCCCATTCAAAATCTTCCAGCGCCCAAGCATCTCCTATTCTTTTACTTCCAATATAGACTTGATGCCATGCCCAAAAAATACCCCGATGATGCAAATGATCTTCAGGAAAATCTTCAGTTAAAATATGGCCATTGGTTCCATACAATGGATGGATGTAGTTGGACCTTTTAAACTGACCGTCCATTGATTTTGGTTTCTGCTGGTAGAAGAAAACACTGTCAGTGCCTTCCATAATCAAAAGCCCCTCTTCGGTTTGAGTTGTTACCCAATTGTCGGACTGCTGAGTACAGGACAGTAAAGAAATAAATGTAAGGAAAAATAATATGATGCGCATGGTGTAAGTGTGTATTACAATGTTTTTAAAATATATTGATTGACTCCTTTTTTCAATGAACAATTTAAAGCAAAAATCACAGAGAATCAGGCTTCTTTTACCTCACTCTGCTTTTCTCCTCCACCAAAAACAACGGTAAGAACAGTAATCAATCCCAATGAAATAAACAGCAATAAATCCATTCTTAATCCCATGACATCAGAAGGTAAAGCACCCAATAAACTGCCAATAAAAACCAGTATTGCCGCTGCAGAAACCCATACCATCGTCATCCCTATTTTTTTCTTGGACAGGATAGCCAAAATAATCATAGGAGCCATAAGTCCTGTACCTGTAAAACTGAGCCTTGCTAGCAATGCCAACTGATTGCTGCTGATAAGTGAGAAAATCAAAGCAGCCACTGCAAAAACAACCATTCCTATTTTCGTTGTTTTCAGTACTTTTTTCTCATCGCCTTTTAAAAGGGAACGAAGTTCACCACTCATTGCAAAAATCTGTGAATCACTGGTAGAAATTGCTGCTGCAATCAAACCAATCATAGTAGCGGCAGCTATGATCCCTGGCTGATCAAATAGTAAAACCTGAGACAGGAAATCCGGTGTTGAATGATCTGGATACTTTACAGCTCCATACATCCCAATGGCTACAGTCGGCAATATGACCAATAAAGCGAAACAACCTACAGCCACGGCCATTCTGTTCATACTGAATTGATTTTTCATGATCACTATTCTCGAACTTATTTGCGGTTGCGTCACAGGTATCATTACAATCGCAATCATGGAGACGAGTAGAAACTGCACACTAAACAAGCCTTTAGGCCCGGGAATCGATAGCAATTCCGGATTTATTGATTTCACTTCCGCAAACATTTGTTCTACTCCGTTCAGGTTATCCACACAAGTGTATGCTATGATCCATACTACAGTCATTAGTAATATCCCCTGAAACACATCGCTGTACATGATGGCTTTTAATCCACCAGTTTCACTGTACAATATCATGATAAACAGTATCAGTGTGGCCCAACCCCAAGGTGGCAATGCATGATTGAATGAAGCGTCTAGAAATATCGATATTCCTCTTATCTGAATAGAAACATAAGGGACTAGAAAAAGAAATATTCCAATAAAATAAATATAACCAGCCCATTTGTTGCCATAGCAATCGGTCAACAGGCCTGCCATTCCTCTGAATTTCTTTTCTTTGGCTTTTTTACGTAAATGATACCCAAACCATAAGACCATGAATATCATGACCCCATCAGATACTGCCAAAAATATCCATGCTCCTACTCCATGATTTCTGAAAAAATCCGGCATTCCCAATAATGTGAATGTGCTAAATAAGGTAGCGGCGAACGTCATAAACCCAAGGAAGTAGCCAATATTAAAGCCTCCCATCATAAAGTCATCCACACTTTTCACCTTGCTGCGTGATATCAAGGCAAGGGCCACCAAAATGCCCAGGTAAATGATACCGAAAATTATTACCCATTTAATCATTGTGATCCTCCTCTCCATTTCCAGGGTGAACTTTCGTACCCAGGTAAGTTAAAAATACTAAAATCATGGCTACCAAAATACCCATCCAAAGTGAATATGGAACGCCATACAACATGGGTTCATATACCCCTTCAGGCAATACCAAGGGGGTGAAACATAAGATGCTCACCAGAACAACTCCGGCAATACATAAATTCCAATAAAGTGATTTGTTTTTATTCATAGTTATATAGAGTATCATTTAGAAACTATGCCAATAGTTTCATTTAACAGATGTCTTTATTTGTATAATTATCTCATGTCGGCCTGTTCGTCGGGCAAGGATTCCATATAAGTTTTATAATCTTGGAACAGAAAGCCCACCATCTACCATGATCACTTGTCCTGTTGAATAACCCAATTGTCCACTCACCATAGAGGCTACAATTTTCCCAATATCCTCTGGCACTCCCCACCTAGGTTGCAAAGTAAGTCCATCGGCTATAAGCTTATCGTATTTTTCTTTGGCTCCTGAAGTCATGTCTGTTGCTATAAGCCCCGGACGAACTTCATATACAGGTATATTTTCCTCAGCAAGTCTGGTTGCAAACAAAGCCGTCATCATGCTCATGCCCGCTTTGGACATGCAATATTCTCCCCGATTGATGGAAGCAATAGTTGCCGATATCGATGAAATATTGATGATACATTTCTGAACCTGTCTGTCTTTATCCTCCACCATCAATTTTGCTGCTTCCTGGGTAAGAAAGAAAGTCCCTTTCAGGTTGATGTCCATTACATAATCAAAGCTCTCCTCCGTTGTATTCAGTATATCGGCACGCTCTTTAGGTGCTACTCCTGCATTGTTGACCAACACATCCAGCTGTCCGAATTCCTTCGATATTTTATTTAAAATAGAATGACGATCACTCTCCAATCCC
>CAXBNB010000656.1:0-3039 GCA_963976505.1 uncultured Reichenbachiellaceae bacterium | reverse complement strand
CCAATCCAGTAGTAAATTCTAGTGCTTCACATATTCAAACACAATCGGTTTTTGGCCTTGTTAATTTTTCATATAAAAATGCATTGTTTTTTGATGCAAGTTTGAGAAATGATTGGGATTCGAGATTGCCTTCACCGCATTCTTTTCAGTATTATTCATTGGGTGGATCAGGGATTATTTCACAGATGGTAACACTTCCTGAGGCTATTTCATTTTTGAAAGTAAGTGCCAGTTATGCTGAAGTAGGTAATGGAGGTCAATTTGGATTGTTGTCCAATACTTACAGTTATAGTTCTGGTGTAGCCAATGGCTATATCGCTAGAGGAGGAACTTTTTCCATCCCTGGTTTGAAACCGGAGATAGTGAAAAGTACAGAGATTGGATTTGAGACTAAATTCGTCAACAACCGTTACTCTGCAAAATTTACTTACTATAAAAGTAACTCTACCAACCAGTTGCTACAAATTGCTCTTCCACAGGGTACTGGATACAACCAGCAGTACATTAATGCAGGAAACATCCAAAACAGTGGTGTAGAAATCCTTTTGTCTGCTAGTCCTGTTATTACCAACGATTTTGATTGGAATATCGATTTCAATATCGCATTCAACAACAACAAGGTAATTGAATTGTCTGATGGGTTGGATGTAGTTTATCAAGGCGGTTTTACCGATTGGGGTGGAAGACCTCAAATTGCTGTAGGTGGCAGTTATGGAGATTTGGTAGTTTCCAAATGGGCACGTGATGACAATGGAAAACACTTAGTGACCAACGCTGGGCTTCCAGTTTTGTCAGGATCGGTAGGAGAGCAACCTTCATTGATTGGCAATTTCAATCCTGATGGAACGCTTGGTATGACCCATTCATTTAGATACAAAAACTTCTCTATGAGGTTATTGGTTGATGGACGTTTCGGAGGAGTGATTATTTCTGGTACTGAAGCCAATTTAGCTCACAGTGGAATTACTGAAAGCACACTTCCTTATAGAGAAGGAGGATGGGTACTTGGCGGAGTGAATGTAAATGGAGAAACTGTAGATACTGCCATTACTTCTCAACAGTTCTGGCAAACGGCTTCTAACAAACGTTCAGCTACAGGTGAGTTCTTCGCTTATAATGCAACCAACTTTAGAGTAAGGGAGCTTTCTATTGGCTATTCAATGCCTATGACTCCTGACTCTTTTATCAAATCAGTGAAGTTTTCATTGGTAGCCAGAAACTTGTTGTGGCTTTACAGAGGCGAATCCATTATGGATATCCCAGGTATGGAAAAACGTAAGATGTGGTTTGATCCGGACGTAAGTATTGGATCTCAGAATGGTTTTCAAGGAGTTGAATATGGAATGCCATCTACCAGAAGCCTTGGTTTTAACATCAACTTAAGTTTTTAAAATTGAAAACATTAAATAGAATAATCATGAAATATATAAATAAATATTCATCATTAAGAAACGTTTTGGTGTTGTCAATGTCTTTTTTGATAATATCATCATGTACCAATGATTTTGCTGAAATCAATACCAATACAAACAGTATTGGGGCTATCGGTAAAGCTGAGTTGCCTTTTCTTTTCACTAAGGCACAGGATGCCATTGCCTGGAATGGTCAAGTACAACAAAATTTATTTGCAGATCAGTATGCCCAGTATGTTGCCAACAATACATCCTATTTTCCTTCAGATCGATATGAGATAGTTATGGGTTGGGTGTCTTCTGTTTGGTCCGGTCTTTACATAGGAGTCGTACCGCAGTTGCAGAGTATTTTTGAAAATACCGATCCGAATTCAGCAGAATATGCACTGGCCAACATTTGGTGGGTATATTCTTTCCACAGGGTAACTGATTACTGGGGAGCCATACCTTATTTTAATGCTGGTACTCCAGGTACTTCTGTAGAATACGACAGTCAGGATTTGATTTACGATGATTTCTTCAAAAGACTTGACGATGCAGTGACTGTATTGAAAGGAAAAAGTGGGGAAAATGCCTTTGGTAATTATGACATCATTTACGGCGGAGATGTTGATAAATGGGTCAAATTTGCCAATACCCTGCGTTTAAGGTTGGCTGTGAGGATATCAAATGTAAATGTAACTAAAGCGAAAACAGAAGCAGAGGCTGCTTTGGCAGGTGGAGTATTCGAAACTAGTCCTGATGACGATGCTTATGCATTAAACAATGTTGCTGATATCAATCCATTGAGTCAGATGTCTGATTGGAATGAATTTAGGATGAGTGCTTCTATGGAGTCTGTTTTGAAAGGAATGGATGATCCTCGTATATCCGAGTATTGGATTCCTGCTGTAGAGTCAGGAACTTACGAAGGGATTAGAAATGGGCTGAATCCTGATCAAGTGAGCAATGCACAAAATGTAGCGAGCGCCAATTCACACATAGGTCCAAGGTGGAGTTCTCCTGCATCAGGAGGAATTGCTGATTACCTAAGTACACCTTCCAATGTAATGTTTACATCGGAAGCTTACTTTTTGAGGGCTGAAGGAGCCTTGTTGGGATGGAGTATGGGTGGTACTGCCAAAGAATTATACGAAGCAGGTATTACACATTCCATGAATCAGTGGGGAGTAACTGACCAGACTGTCATTGATGCCTACATCAGCAGTACTAATACTCCGGTTGCGCCAAATGATTTTCTTGGTTCAGCGCCATTGAGTGATGTTCCAGTGTTGTTTGATGGAGGTGATGCTGACATACAGTTGGAGCAGGTAGCACTACAAAAGTGGATCGCATTATTTCCTGATGGCGTAGAGGCTTGGGCTGATTATAGAAGGAGACCAACCATAGGGTTGTACCCAGTTGCCAATTCTAGCAATCCAGATATTCCAGATCCTTCTGCAGACTATATCAGGAGGATTCCATTCCTAACTCAGGAATATCAATCCAATTCCAATGCAGTTGAAGGTGCCATCAATTTATTGAAAGTTAAAGCAGATAAAATCAACACGCCACTTTGGTGGGATGTGAATTGATCTGATTAACAAATATTCAATGAGGCTGTCTTTTGAGACAGCCTCATTTTATC
>CAXBNB010000655.1:0-3048 GCA_963976505.1 uncultured Reichenbachiellaceae bacterium | reverse complement strand
CCGAGCGGAACTGCAAATATTGGCTCCTAGTGCTTTCATTCTCAGAATCGAAAAGGCAGTTAGAACCTTTCCACTGGCAATGACTTTTATTTCATCTCTTAATGTATACTTTTTTAAAGTGTGGTCAACGAAAATCAAAGCAGGTTCCAAAGGAATTCCTACGGAATCCGAGAACTCTAGGGGCGCAGCACCTGTACCGCCTTCAGCGCCATCTACAGTGATGAAATCTGGCCAGATGTTTTCAGATTTCATAACGGCACACAATTCGTCAAATTCCTCTGTTCGCCCAATACATAGTTTGAATCCAATGGGCTTTCCTCCTGATAATTGTCTTAATTCATCTATGAAGTGGATGAGCCCCTTTGCATCATTGAACTTCTTATGCCCAGGAGGTGACAGGACAGTAGTGCCAGCTTCAACGCCTCTTATTTTGGCGATTTCAGGAGTGTTTTTAATTCCAGGTAACACACCACCATGACCTGGTTTGGCTCCTTGCGAGAGCTTGATTTCCACCATTTTCACTTGTGGATCACTGGCTTTTTCTTCAAATAATTTAGGATCAAAATTGCCATCCGAAGTGCGACAGCCAAAATACCCTGTTCCTATTTGCCATACCAAATCTCCCCCACCTTCACGGTGGTAATCTGAGATAGCGCCTTCTCCTGTATTATGGTAAAAGTCACCCATCTTTGCTCCTTTGCTTAATGCCAAAATTGCATTCTTACTTAGTGCACCAAAACTCATTGCGGAAATGTTCAAGATAGAGGCGCTGTAGGGTTGTTTACAGAATGTACTGCCAATAACTACTCTTGGAAATTCATGCACTGCTTCTTTAGCATAAATGGAATGTAATATGCCTTCATAGTCAGAATTCATTAATTCGAGTTGCGTGCCGAAAGGGTGTGTGTCATTTACGTTTTTTGACCTTCGGTAAACGAGTGCTCTGTGATTCCTGCTAAACGGTTTTCCATCGGTTGATTTCTCAATGAAATATTGTTGAATTTCGGGAGCGATTGTTTCGAGAATATATCTGAAATAACCAATTACAGGAAAATTGCGAAGTATGGCATGACTTTTCTGAAACCGATTGAGTAATCCTATTATCACAATAATCAATAGTATGCCAAAGGCCCACCACATATCATTATAAACTAAACTGAGTAAGCCCAAGCTGAAAAGGGCAATAGTGGAAATAATATAAAAGAGATAGCGCATAATTTTGGAAACATTATTTTACCGAATTTAGTGAACTTATAAGGTTATGTACGGTATTTAATCATAATTATTATTCAGACATAAAGAATAGAAGAAGTGATTAATCACTGTGGTTATCTGGGAATTTAAAAGAATCATTTGGTACGCATCGGTAGCTTTTCGTTGATTTCCGATTAATTTTGCCCCCTTTAAAATATCTCCTCAACAAACAAGGGACAAGACATGGCGGAATACAACTTTTTGGAAATAGAAAAAAAGTGGCAGGAATACTGGAAAACAAATGAAACTTTCAAAGCTGAAGTAGATCCTTCTAAGCCAAAGTTTTACGCTCTTGATATGTTTCCTTATCCGTCAGGTGCTGGACTTCATGTAGGTCATCCGCTGGGCTATATCGCCTCTGATATAGTGGCGAGGTACAAAAGGATAAAGGGGTTCAATGTCTTGCACCCAATGGGGTTTGATGCGTTTGGATTGCCGGCTGAGCAATACGCCATTCAGACGGGGCAACATCCTGCCATTACTACAGAAACCAACATCAAACGCTACAAGGAGCAACTGAAAAATATAGGGTTTTCCTTCGACTGGGACAAGGAAGTACAAACTTGTAATTCCAGTTACTACAAATGGACACAGTGGATATTTTTGCAACTTTTCAATAGCTGGTACAACAACGAATCAGATAAAGCAGAATCCATTGACAGCTTGGTTTCAACTTTCGAAAAAGAAGGTAATACCAAAGTAAATGCCGTTTGTGATGAAAACACACCTTCCTTTTCTAGCGAAGCGTGGAATGCTTTTTCTCACAATGAAAAACAAACTATTTTACTCAATTACAGGTTGACCTATTTGTCGGAAACGACTGTAAACTGGTGTCCGGAAATGGGTACCGTCTTGTCGAATGATGAAGTGAAGGAAGGTTTTTCCGAAAGGGGAGGCTATCCTGTAGAAAGGAAATTGATGAGGCAATGGAGTATGAGGATTACTGCTTATGCTGAAAAATTGCTTCAAGGGCTAGATAAAATTGACTGGTCTGAACCACTGAAAGAAATGCAGCGCAACTGGATAGGTAAATCTATAGGAGCGGAGATGGATGTGGCAGTTGAGGGACATGATGAGACCATTAGGATTTTTACAACGAGGATTGATACCGTCTATGGTTTGACTTTTATGGTGCTTGCACCAGAGCATGAATTGGTGGCTGAGATCACTACCAAAGAACAGAAAGAAACAATAGATGCTTATGTGTCTGTGGCTAAAAACAAGTCAGAAAGAGACAGAATGTCTAACGTAAAAACCGTTTCGGGGGCATTTACAGGGGCTTATGCTATCCATCCTTTTTCAGGTGAGAAGTTGCCGATTTGGATAGCTGACTATGTACTAGCTGGATATGGAACTGGAGCAATCATGGCCGTTCCTGGTGGTGATCAACGTGATTTTGATTTTGCGAAGCACTTTGATTTGCCTATCAAACCGGTTTATGAAAGTACAGATTTAAGTGAAGGTGCCAACCCTGTCAAAGAGGGTAAGATCATCAACGAAGGAATTCTCAATGGCTTGACTTATGACGAAGCTGTCAATACAGCCATTTCATTTTTGGAAGAAAAGGGGATAGGCAATGCCAAAATAAACTACCGCATCAGAGATGCTATTTTCGCTAGACAAAGATACTGGGGCGAGCCTGTACCTATCTATTTCAAGGATGGATTGCCATATCCTGTAGATGCTGAAGACCTGCCAATTATTTTACCAGAAATAGACAAATACCTGCCGACTGAGGATGGTGATCCACCATTGGGTCGGGCGACAGATTTTACTTACACACCAAAAGGGGAG
>CAXBNB010000654.1:0-3053 GCA_963976505.1 uncultured Reichenbachiellaceae bacterium | reverse complement strand
TTCGACGATCAGGTGTGATTTCTATTCCTGCAACAAAAGCTCCTTCATGAGGTTGGTAAGTTGCCGTTTCTGTAAGCTTTCCCTGATCAAATTGATATATCTTGATGCTCCCATTATTGAAACCAATCAAAGCCAATTTTCCTGCCTGATCGAATGTAATCGTAGATGGTGTTTGATCTAAAAACACTGAGCTTAAAAATTTAAGCTCAGCGTTATATATATTGATTTGGTTGTCATCTGCGCCTGATAAAATGTATTTACCTGAGGGATGAAAAGCAACTCTAATTACAATACCAACATGATCGTAAGAGCTGTTGAGTAGTGTGCCAGTATTCAAGTCATATAAGTGGACAAGGTTGTCTTGAGAACCACTTACCACTTTATCTCCAAAAACAACCGCACACCAAACTGCATCTCCATGACCTTTGAGCATACTCTTAGGTTGGAAGTTTTTCACATCCCCAACGCCAACATTATTATCATTGGATGCAGAAATGAGGTATTTGCTGTCACTGCTCCAACGTAAAGTATTGATCGACATTTTATGTCCATCAAATACATGAACTATCTTTTGTGTGCTAAAATCATAAATTCGGATATCAGCCAGGTATTTTAGGTCATTGCTGTCACCAAATAATCCGGCTGTGGCCATATACTTACCATCCGGAGAAATTCTGGCCGAATATATAGCACCATAGTTTTCTCCACCAACATGACCTAGTATTTCACTGCGCTGTTCATAGCTATCCACATCCCAGATTCTCACCGTTTTATCCCGACCTGATGTAATGATTTGCTTCCCATCAGGCGTCAAACTCAGATCTTGGATCAACCCTTTATGGCCATTGGGTTTCAAGACAAAACTCAGGTTTTTTCCCTGTTCTTCATCCTGTGCCTTAATAGGTAATGCCAGAAGGCACAAGCAAACGAAATAAAGGATTCTCATAAACTTCACTTAATTCACCTTGGACTTACAATAATCTATGAATGGTTTGAGCTCCCCATTCAACGAAGCATCAACGGCCAATGCCTTGTTATAGCATTCCAAAGCCTTACCAAAATAACCAGCATTGTACGCGGAGTGTGCGGCATATTTGATCGCCACCACATCTTTATTATTGTATTCATAGGCAGTATAATAAAAGCTAAAAGCGTCTTGGTAGTTTTTGGCAGTATAGGCTTCTCCAGCAGCAGTTCGACAGAGGTAAGTATAAAAACCGATCAAAGCGGTACTCTTTGGAAATTTCTCTAAACCTTGTTCGCAAACATTTAGTCCGGCAGACATACCATTTTCATAATAGTTGGCTAACGCAAGTTCAGTGTAAACTGCACCAGAAGGAGCACCTCCACCAATTACCATTGAGGCGAAAGTCATCGCACCCCTGTAGTCCTTTTTTCGATTCTTAACATGGGCTACATCAGCCCACGCAGCTAATTTATTCTCATTGTCGTTCCTATCTCTAAACATATCCCCTACTTCTATCAACAAATCATTGGCCTCTTGGTATTTTTCTTCAGTTATATATTTTTCTGCTTGTGCTTTTTTGGCTTGAATTTCTTGCCAATATGTATCTTTCGCCAAAGCTGTTTTTTGTTCTTCGCGATAGTCAATATTAAACTCTTTTTGTAAATGGTAGAGTGCACTTTCAGCACCTAGTTCAGCCATCAATTTTAAATCAGCTAAAGCTTCATCCCTTTTACCCAACTCAAGATATACACCGGCTCGTCTAGAGAGGTTACTTACATTGGGAGGTAAAACCTCTATGGCTTTGGTATAAGACGCAATCGCTCCTTCCAGATTCCCACTATTACTCATAACATTTCCCCTATTAGAGTAGCCAACAGATAAGGCCTGTTTGTCGTCAGGTCTCAACTGAATAAGTTTGTTGTAATTTTGAAGTGCTTTGGTGTAATCTTTCAAAGTGTAATAAGCATTGCCACGTCCAGACAAAATATCATACAAAAGTTTCTTATTCGAATCGGATGTCATTAGTGCTTCCGCTTTATCGAAAAAAGCAATTGCCTCTAGCGTATTCCCTTTGTTAACGCCTTGAAGGTAACAATCATTTGCATCAAAGCAATCCTGAGCTAAAGCAGAAGAACATGTTGATACTAAGAAAAAAGAGGATAAAATAAAATGCTTTAAAAGACTCTTTGAGGTGTCCATGGAATGTTTTTAATTGATTACAAATTGTTCATATCGATCTCTCGACTATGGAACAAATTTATATCCAGAGATAGGCTCTTTACCATACCATATTCAGGGTATATTTCGACTCAAATCAATAAAATATAGATTTGTTCAAACCTTCTACTCCAAAGTATCAGCACCTAAATCTCACTTTTCAATGGTAAGGTCATCAGGAACGGGCATTCCTTTATTCAACCATTTGGCTACAAAAAAAGTAAGCGTGTCTTCTGATGTATTTGTAAGTGAGTGCTCTGTCCATGGTTCGGTATAAAACAAATCCCCTGATTTGATTTTAACCTCTTTGTCATCTATCGACCAAATACCTTCACCTTTTATTACCAATAAAAACTCCTCCTCCGCATGACCAAGAGGAGGGTGCACTTTTTTACCAGGTAACAGTTCCAACATGGCTGTAACCATATTTTCAGTACCGTATGTAGCCACTCCAATATCGGTGTATTTGTCCATCACTCCCCATTCCTTGATACTTCGTTTTGATTCAGCTCGGGTGATGACTTTGCTCTGGATTGAGTCTGATTCAATTTCAGTCTCTTGTGGTTGTTTCCCAAAATAAAAGCCAATGCCAAAAATAAATACAGCTCCAACTAATAATATTGTAATTTTCATAAGCAATGAATTAAGTGACCTATCAAAGTAATAAGGATGGGTCTGCTATTGATATTATACTGTACTAATGCTACTTGAAGAAGATACTCTTTTACCTTTCCACACTACAAATATGACAGCTGTTACCGCACAAAGGACTCCCGTGGCGATAGAAAAATCAGTAGCTAGGTTCAAGCCTTCTGGGGCTACCATAATGTAGGAGACCACAACAGCTGTCATAAACGCTGCAGGAATC
>CAXBNB010000653.1:0-3056 GCA_963976505.1 uncultured Reichenbachiellaceae bacterium | reverse complement strand
GCCAATGAATACCAACAAAAGGGAATTGCTTTTATAGCGATCAGTGCCAATGACGCGAATAATTATCCAGAAGATGCTCCGGATAAAATGAAGGAAAAAGCGCTAAAAGAGAGTTATCCCTTCCCCTATTTATATGACGAAACGCAAGAAGTGGCCAAAGCTTATCAAGCTTCCTGTACTCCTGATTTTTTCGTTTTCGATGGAGCTGTCAAATGTGTGTATCGAGGCAGAATGGATGACTCTTCACCAGGAAATGGCAAGCCCTTAACAGGTGCTGACCTACGCGACACCCTTGATGCATTGGTTAACGGTACAGATATTTCCGCAAATCAATACCCCAGTATGGGCTGCAATATCAAGTGGATCAAATAGTACTCGTTCCATTTTGGCACATTTGCCTCTAACGCCAAAGTTTGTGTCGTCACAAACTTTCTCAGATGCTATTCCCGTCTGTTGAGACCTCCCTAACGGATAGGTAGGCAAGAAACGAAGGCAGATTTCTACTATGGCTAAGTAGGGTTAATTGTATTCTCCTAATATCCCTCCGGTCAATCGCATCAGCTCAACTTCTGTTTCCAGTAAATCGTAAATGGATTGATAGTAGTTGAGTGCCGTTTGAAGGTATGTGATTTGCAAATCTCTGTAATCGAAGGAATTAATACTCCCATTCTTGTATCGATCAGCTCCCATTTGAAGGTTGAGTTCTGAAGTCTCTACATTGTCACCGGCAATATCCAATAAGCTTTTTCGCAAAGCATAGGTATCGAAGTTTCCAATCAGGTTGTGTTTTAAAGTCAACTCCATGTCTTTAATTTGGAGCTGACCAATTTGCTCCTGTACGCGTGCATTTTTGATTTGATTCTGCACTTTTCCTCCATTGAACAAGGTAAAAGCAAGGGTAAGGTTGGCTGCTAAATTGGCGGTAGAGGAAGAAATCCCTGACGAATCTGCCTTGTGATATCTTCATGGGTCAATCCCAAATGATATGCCAGCGGTTTCAATTCCAACTCCAACTCTCGCTGACCAGCAGAGGCATTGTCTGTGATGTCTCTAAGGTCTGACATCCCTCCCATCACCTCTTTTATCTCCGTTTTCATCTTTTCAAGGTCCTCGATATTTTTGCTCTTAAGCGAAATAGATACCGGCTTTCCCCAAAAATTGGCTGCTCCAATGGTAAATTTCTCCGCTTCGGGAACATTACCAATTTTTTCCCGGATCATCCCACCCAGTTGAAGCCCAGAAATATTATTTTCATCCAAGTTCTCGAACTCAACTCCTACACTTCCTGCATGGCTACCAGTCGTGATCCTATCAGATGATGACCCTACTGACATATTCACTTTAGCAATAATAGAATCTTGTATCGTTCCTTTGGCCAGCAATTCCTGATGGAGCTCCCAGATTTGTTCTGAAAAATGACGCAAATGCCTTTCTGTAATGTCTTCATGTGTACCGGGTTTCAATACAATATCAACATTAATATCGTCTATCGGTGGACGACTAAAAGGAGTGAATTTGATGATCCCACCTGCAAACAATCCCATTACAGTGATAACAAAGACCAGAGGCACAGTAAAAGAAACCCACCTGTGCACCAACAATCTCCGAACAAATGGGCCATACATTTTGTACCTAACAAAATCTATGTACTTCTCCATACCAGACCTAAAGCTATAATACCACCCTTTTTTATTCCCTTCAGACAAAACCCATTTATGTGCAAGGTGAGAAGGCAGAACGAAAAATGCTTCAATGAGAGAAAATCCCAAGCAGGCAATTACCACAATGGCCATTTCTTTGGTAAAACCATTGTTGTCAAGATAAATCAATGGCAAAAAAGCAACAATGGTAGTTGATACAGAAGTAAACACGGAAGGAATCATTTCCAAAGTGCCATCAATAGCCGCCTGAGCAGCTGTTTTTCCTTTTTTGAAATGCGTGTAAATATTTTCCGCAATCACGATACCATCATCCACCAATATCCCAACTACTAAAAGCATTCCTGTAAGGGTGAGCATATTGATGGTAATGCCTGCCAAATCTCCGATGATAAACATGCCAAAGAATGAAATAGGAATACCAAGTGCCACCCAAAATGACAACCTCAGAGAAAGAAAAAATCCCAAGGTAAACAACACAAGTATCAGCCCTGTTCCAAAATTCCTCATCAGCAATTCCAACCGTTGATTCAGAATAGTGTTGAAATCAAAATTTGTATGCAAACTGATATTGGAACTATTGGCATTAAATTCCACTATATAATTGTCAACATAATTTGATATTTTTTCAATGTCTTCTTCTGGCAACTTGCTGACTGATATACTTATTGCACGCTTTCCATTCCAAAAGTATTTGTTGGGGACATCTGCAAATTGAAATTTGACATTGGCAATGCTACCCAATAGCAACTTGGTTCCATCGGGATTTGCTCTGACTATGATTTCTTCTAATACTGAAGGATCAAACTCTTTGGCATTCGCTCGTATTCGGATTTCTTCGTTGGAAGTTTTAATAGTTCCTCCCGAAATATCGAGGTTGTTTTGCCTTACAGCACTGGCAACATCGGCAAAAGTCAGCCCATACCTCCTCAAGTCCTGTTCTTTTACTTCTATAGAAATCTCTAGGTTAGAAAAACCTGAAATTCTCACTTGAGAAATAACCCCCGACTGCAAAAATTCATCTTCTATTTGCTCTGCTGCTTTTTTCAAGTCAAAGAGCGATACATCTCCAGTAAGAGAAAGGAAAGTTGCACCTGAAGTGGATTTTTCTTTAATTACTATCGGCTTCTCTGCAGAAACAGGAAAGGAATTGATTCTATCTACTGCGTTCTTCACCTCCACCGTCACTTCTTCCAGGTCATAGTCCTTTTTGGAACGGATACTGATGGTAGCAGTATTTTCAGAAGATACAGAACTCACTTCTTCGATACCTTCTATTCCTTTGATGGCTTCTTCTATTTTTATGGTCACGCCCTCCTCCATTTCCACTGGAGCGGCACCAGGATAGTTCACCGATATGGTGATCTGCCTTGGCTCTCTTTCAGGAAAAAATGACTT
>CAXBNB010000652.1:0-3070 GCA_963976505.1 uncultured Reichenbachiellaceae bacterium | reverse complement strand
CGGAATACCATCCTGAATCGGCCATATTAATCCACCTTTTCATCTCTATTTTTCGTACTTCACTTTTGCCTTTTTTTAATTCAACAGTATGTATTTGATCCAGATATTCCATGCCTTTCGAAAAAGACATATTGTATTTTCCTTCTTTGAGGTGTAGGGTAAATTTGCCATCTACATAAAATGAACTATCTGGCTGATAACCATAACCTTCTGACTTATCATTTCTTCCATACATAATAGAAATTGCCTCATTAGGCAGAGCGGTAGTATGCCCTTGATTATCTGTTATCTTCACCCTCACAGGGGTCAATTCTTTACTGCTATGATCTACAACTTCAACATGAAGTATGGACTTCAATTCCTGACTTTTTGAATACTCAACAATCGAAAACATGAAAAGAATTAGAATAAGAAAGTTTTTACTTTGTACCATGAGCGTTTAAGTTTAAGTAAGTGCGAAAACAAATGTTGTTAAAATCATACATCCAACTAGAACACAGTAATGGGAACCCTGACGTACCATAAAGTCAGTTATAATGTCCTTAGAAGTATTAAGGACACGATAAAAAATCACATAAAAATGAAAACCATCAATCATTAGATGGCTTTTTTCATTTCGAATATTGATTACTATTGAACCAATCACCTAGTTTTTTTACTGATTTAAAATTATCTGACATCTCCAAATCTTTGTATAAACCTACTATCCAATTATAACTTTCTGGCCACTCTCCTATAGCTATCAATTTCCGTGGATACATCAACCCGGTCACCTGAGGTAGATCAGTGATACGTAGGCAGTTGAGCATTTCGATCGCCATGCCAGTACCATCTGGCTCGCCTGGAGCATTTTGAGTTGCAGGGGGATTTTTTAGCAGCAGCGATTTGACTCTACTATCGAGCAAGCAGGCATAAGAAGCCACTGCCGCCATTTCTCCTTCAGCGAGGATACTGATATTGTCCGGATCAACTCCTGGCAACTGTCGCAAAGCTTCGAGACATCTCAATACATCATAAACCCTCATGGAAGCTACTGTACGACCAGTCCAGGCAGCAGCTCTCCTGACATGCCACTGTAATGAAGGTGCCCACCCTGTTTCTCCAATACCTCTCGCTTCAAAAGTGGCTAACATCGTATTATCGGGCAAACCGGAGGTCAGGGCGTAGGTACTCCGCCTGTCTGTGTTTGGGTTTTTCAATACCACTACCACAGGTTTTCTTTTTACTGAAGGCTGCCCCTTCCTCAAAGCAATTTTCAAACGCCAACCTTCTTCGGACACAAAACTATAAACCTCACCCACATCGCCTCTTTTATTGGCATATTCAAATTCTTTATGAATATCTAACGATGCTTCTTCTTTAGGAAACGCACCAAAAGTCTTTTCCTTTAAAAAGGTAACAACGTGCTTTCTGTAGTCCTCTAATTCATTAGTTTTTTGAATCACCGGAGGGAGAGCCATATCTACAAAAGTTTCTTGAATTGTTTTTGTTTTGTCATCCTTTGGGACACCATTTACATAGGCAACCAATTCCTCATTTGACAACTCTTTTGAAATGTCAATTGGTTCTAACTTTTCTGGTAACACTACTTTACCCATCAGTTCTTTTATGAAAAAAGACAGAATAATCGACCTGAACTCTTCATTGACACCATAGCTATGTGCACCAGCAGCTTCTACCATCATGAGGTTTTCAGATTTACCGTACCAACCATAAACGGGCTTTATTTTTTCGTGAAGGGTACGTACAGCTTCAATAGAATAATATTGATCCTGAGTGGTCTGTGCTATCATGAATGGCCTAGGCGCAATGAGCGCCCCTACATCTGTAAAATCTATTGCATAGGTATTGATAGGCATCATGCAGTCACAATGATCATCAATAGATTTCTGGCATATCTGGCCTTCCAAAGATCCTGCTCCTGCTACTGCAGCGACAGCTTTTATTCGCGGGTCTGCCACGGGCAGGTACCAGCTCTGTGAGCCACCACCTGATATCCCAGTAACACCCAACCGATCTTTATCCACTTCTGGCAATTCACTCAGCAAGTCCAAACCCCGAATGCCATTCCAAATTTCAACTCCCCCAGGGTTATAGCCCTTGCTATACCAATGAAACCAACCCAATGATTCAGCTCCTAGGTGCTCACCTTTTACTTCACCACGCTGAATCGTTTCAATAATCAGAACAACAAATCCATTTTGGGCAAAACTCTTTGCATGCTCTTGGTAATGGTGTTTTTGTGTATGGGCATGGCCACATACATAGAGTATAGCTGGCACTGGTTTTTTAATTCCATCAGGAATATACAAATTGGCAGGTACATATAAACCAGGAAGCGATTCGTAGTACAATTTTTCTATTCTGTACCCTTCCTTTTGGATTGTCCCGGTTTTGGTTACATTCAATGGAGATCGTTTGCCTTCAAAAGGTTTGCCTTGCAATCCCATCATTTCCAGAAATTCAATACGACGCTGTTTTTTAACAGTTTCCCAATCACTAAGATTATTGATGCCACTCAACGAGTTATGAGTAATCACGCTTGCTACCCGGCTCAAATAAGCACGAATGTTATTGGGTTGATCGAAATTAGAACTGACGGAATAATTAAACGGCTGAGACAATGAACTTCCATAAGATAGCGTCCAAAGAACAGTTGCAATTAATACTTTCTTCATCTTGTTTGATTTATTATTTTAAAAACGTACTCTACTCGAAATCCCTGATGACACCTACTCCATTCTATCTGACCATTTTCCTTTTTGTCAGATTTGACGAACTGCATGACTTTCTATTCTGAATTTTTGAGGAGATCCTAAATAAGAAGATGAAATTTTAGTATTCAAAAAAAGACTGTTTCAAAATTCCTTTAGTCTATAAATCCGTCCGTCAGTCTTTGTGAATACATATATTTCATCTCTACAGTTTTTACCAAATTTAAGATCCACCCGAACACTTCCCAACAATTCATGAAAAGTGGTCTCCTTATCATCAAATGCTATATTCAATTCCTCAATTTCAGAGGTTTTCGATGAGGTTAAATCAGAAATAACTTTATATTCAAACTCAG
>CAXBNB010000651.1:0-3073 GCA_963976505.1 uncultured Reichenbachiellaceae bacterium | reverse complement strand
ATTTTGAATGATCTTACCGAATTGAATGTGGTAAGCATCATGATATATATACCTTCTGGAAGCTTAGAAAAATCTACTTGGTGTTCATGTTGAGTCGGATTCAGAGTTGCTGACTTAATTAGTTTTCCATCCTGACTATAGATTTTAGCTGAGATATCTTCTCGTACTCTCTCTTCTTGAGGTATTTGAATTTTTAGAAAATGAGTTGTTGGATTTGGGAAGACCGTAACTTGTAACAAGTCAGTTTTATCTGAAATGCCAAGTATTGGTTCAACTACTAATCTTGGCTGCAGAAATCCAGATGTGACTTGATCTCCCCCTACTTGATAATGAGCGATTACACTTTCTCCTATGCTAAATGAAACGTGATTTCCGGTGGAAAAATAATCTCCAGATGAATTGATCACATCTTGTGTCACCGATTGTGCTGACCCACAGTGAATCAGAAAAAAAGTAAAGAGAGCGAGTAGAGATTCCTTTTGCATGACTTGAATGTTTTATTCAAATCAAGCGCTAAAATGAATGACTTAAAGCACTAAGGAAGAATTCGGTCAGCTAGACTCAGAATTAGGGGAGCATAAAAAAGAATTTGGAATCTCCTATTCAAAGAAGTTGGATTAATTCGTGAGCAATTGGAGTAGATCGTCTTTTTTTCTTCTTGATACTGGAAGCTCAGTATCATTTTCGAGTGTTACGAAACCTCCGTCTGACCTAGAGTAGCTTTTCAGGTAAGTGAGGTTTACCAGAAATTTTTGATGTATCCTGAAAAATCCTGCATCTCCCAAAATTTGATCATACTCCTTAAGTGTTCTGGTCACAACTAACTTCTCGCCATTTAAAAGGTGTACTCTCGTATAGTAATTGTCCGATTCGCAATAAACAATGTTGCTGATTACTTCAATTCGCAACCCCTCCATTGACGGGAAGGCTAATTTTTGAAGTGTTTTTTTATTTGATAATAAGGTTTCTAGCTTCTTCTCTATTTGATCCAATCTAGTATCATCAGATAACCTAGAAACGGCCTGAATTAGTTCTTCCGGATTTACTGGCTTCAATAAATAATCTATGGCACTAAATCGAAAGGCTTTTAATGCATATTGATTATAAGCAGTAACGAAAATCACTTCAAAGGAGTGGTTTTTGAGCTTTTCTAGAATATCGAAACCAGTGCCATCGTCCATCTCAATATCCAAAAAAACCAAATCAGGATTGTTTTGTTGGATAGATGAAACTCCAGTAGCAACTCCATCTGCTTGATCAATAACTTTTATAGTAGGACAATATTTGCTTATAAAAGAATCGAGTGCCACTCGGCTTTTTTTTTCGTCATCGATGATTATTGCCTTCTTCATCTGCTTTTTCAGTTGTTCAGTGGAATCAATAACTCTACTTTGGTTCCTGCTGCACTTCCATCCTCATTTTTCAAGTCTATTAATTTTAAATCAAAATTTACTCTTTTTCTACTATTAAAGTAGTTGATTCTGTCATTCGTCAACTGAGTGGCTAACGATTGATGTCCGTTTTTCTTGACATTGTTATTCCTCCCAACACCATCGTCTTCTACTACACAGAGGAGCATATCCTCACTAACTTCTGTGAACCGCACATTAATGTGCCCCTTAGTTGTTTTTCCTTTCATTCCATGGAGAATTGAATTTTCAACAAATGGTTGAATTAGCATTGGAGGCACATTCACTGAGGGGTCTGATATTTGGTTATCGATAGTAAATTCAAATTTGTCGTCAAACCTTAATTTCTCCAATTCTAGATAGAGTTTTAAGGTTTCGACCTCCTCGTCTAATCCAATGTATTCATGGGTGCTGTTCTCTAAAATATTACGAATGAGCAAGGAAAACTTTGACAAAAAAACTTCTGCTTCAAAGGTGTGGTTGGTAGATACAAAACTCTGTACGGAGTTGAGGGCATTAAATATGAAATGCGGATTCATCTGAGAACGTAACATTCTTTGTTCTATTTCCAGTTTGGTCATGGCAAGTGCATGGCGTTTTTTGTCTTGCTTCTTTTTATAAGAAATGAATATGATGGCCAAAATCAATATGATAAAACCAAAAATGACAATCATGACTAACCTTAGGATTCGATCATTGGCAATTTGAATTTCGCTTTTCAAATTTTCTTCTGTGAGTTCACTGATTTTTCGTTTGTTTTGCTCGAATTCAAATTGAGCTTCCAGTCGATCTATTTCCTTCGTTTTTTGCTCGCTAAACAAAGAATCTTTGAGAGAGGTATAAAGTTTGTAGCTGTCTAATGCCGCTTTAGTATTTCCGAGTTTTTCCAGACCAATACTCAGATTGTATGTTGCAAGTTTCTTTAGCTCTATGGCAGGGTATGTCTCCATATATTTTAGGCTTTTTTTACTCACATCTACCAGCTTTACCCATTCTTCCGTTTCAATATATAGATCTCCAAGGAGATTGAGCGATATTATTTTTTGCCTTGTATCATCGGTCTTTTCAAGTTGTTTCACTCCCTCTATTAATAGTACTCGGGCTTCCTCATACCTACCCAAAAACTTAAGCGTATTGCCAATGTTCATTTTTCTGTCCGTATTGTCGTCCTTCGGGTCACTTAAAGACAATGAGTTTTGGTAGAAATTCAGTGCTTTTTTATAATTCTTTATACTCAGGTAAATCCCTCCCAGGTTGTTGTGCATAGCTGCCATTTGAACCGAGTCTTGCAAATCGATTGCAATATCCAATGCATTGGTAAAATGATCTTCAGCTAAGTCATATTCATCTTGAGCCAGTTGTACAATCCCAAGCATGTTGTAACAACTGAGCATGGCATTTTGCTCATTGTGTTTCAACCTTAGTTTCAAGGACAGGTGTACGTATTCTATAGTTTTTTGAAAATTGCCTTTATAGTAATTTACTAAGGCAAGGTTGTATTGCGTATTGGCTAACTGAGCATCAACGGTATGCTCGTCTCTTTTTTCATAAGAGGCAATGAATGCGGTTTCCGCATTTTTCCAGAAGTGGAGTGCACTGTCGAGTTCATTCAGGCTAAATTTTTTATTTCCTATAGGCCTCTCATGAAAAATACCAGAGGTTAG
>CAXBNB010000650.1:0-3075 GCA_963976505.1 uncultured Reichenbachiellaceae bacterium | reverse complement strand
GTTTTTGAATTAGAGAACAAAGAGCAAAAAGTATTTGAAGTTTTAAAAAATGTAAAAGGATCGGCAATCATCTATGTCAGAAGCAGGAAAGAGACCGCTCGCATAGCTTACCTATTATCTAGAAATGATATCAGTTCCGAATTCTACCACGCCGGATTGACAATAAAAGAGCGCTCGCTAAAACAAAACAACTGGATTCAAAACAAGGTAAGGGTAATGGTAGCAACAAACGCATTCGGCATGGGCATTGACAAACCCGACGTAAGGGTAGTCATACACTTTGATTTACCTGATTCCCTTGAAGCCTACTATCAAGAGGCAGGAAGAGCAGGCAGGGATGAAAGAAATGCCTATGCCGTCATGTTGTACAATCCATCAGACATTCTTCGACTTAAGGAAAACTTCATTAAGTCTTTTCCTTCTTATGAATACCTCAAAAGGGTGTATCAATCATTGGCTAATTTCTACAAACTGGCTGTTGGCAGCAGTCAATGGCAGAGTTTTGATTTTCAACTAGATCACTTTTCTAAATCTTATAACCTGAATTCCTTTGAAACTTTTCATGCCATAAAAAAACTGGAAGAGCAGGGGTTGATCCTTTTAAATGAAAGCTTCTACAAACCCAGCGTGGTAATGCTCACTATCAAACACGAGGACCTTTACCGGTATTGTGTGGCAAATGCCAAAATGGAACCACTCATCAAAGGATTGCTGAGGCTTTATGGGGGAGAGTTGTATATGGAGTTTATGAAAATCAATGAGGCTGATATCGCCAAATTGATTAAATCATCGTCGAAGGATGTTGTAAAAGACCTAGAGTTTTTACACAAAAGCGATGTGCTTATTTATGATAAAATAAAAGAAAAGCCTCAGCTTACATTTCTTACTCCAAGACTTGATTCTGGCAAACTAAACATCAATAAAAAAGAACTTGAAAAAAGAAAAAAAGTAGTTGGTGAAAAAATACAATCAATGATTGATTATGTACTCGACAGGGTGCAATGCCGCACACGAATATTCCAAGAGTACTTTGACGAAACCGCCTATCTCAACTGTGGCGTTTGTGACAAATGTATTCAAGAAAAGAAAAAACGAACGGCACCCGCACCCAATGAAGACCCTGAATCTCATATCCAAAAACACACCAAAAAAAGCTGGATGAGTATTGCAATTCTCAAATCCGAATCAGGCATAAAAAATGATTTTGAGTTTACAGAAGGACTCAGGTCATTGCTAGACAAAGGTTTGGTAGAATTTAGTGAGGACGGAAAAGTAAAAGCCAAAATTTAATACTGTACGTGTTGACACTGATATTTTAATACCTCCTCCTAGTACATTTCTCTAAACAAAACAGTTTTTACAAAAAATACTCATAATTATTAAGTCTAATATTAGCTGCAAAGGAGATAATCGCTATTTTTAAGTTAGGAAAACCTAATCGAATATGAACAAACTGTTTACCTGTCTGGTCTGTTGCTTAATATTTCATACCTCATTGTCCGCTCAGGAAATTAGCGTGAAAGGAAAAATCACCGATTCACAAACTCTGGAAGGAATTTCTGGAGTATTAGTTAAGATTGACCACAACGAAATTTCGACTTTATCAAATGCCGATGGGTCCTATCAAATCAATCTTTCTGATGGGTACGAACACCTCACTTTCAGCAGTAGTGGCTACCTTTCCCAAAATATATTTGTAGGAGGAAAAACAGAAATAAACATCTCTTTAGTAAAAAGTGAAACTAAAGGAGTAGCTCCCAAGAAATCTAATCAAGTTACGGTTGGTTTTGGGCAGCAATCAAAAGAAGAACTGTCAAGCAGTATATCCCAAATCAATACCGATGATGTTACTCCTGCTCCTTTGGTAAGCCTCGAACAATCCAGCCAAGGTATGACCACTGGTCTAATGGTACAAAACTCTAGCGGTAAATTGGGTGGAGCTACCACCGTACGTGTAAGAGGAGGATCAACCCTCTCCAATTCCAACAATCCATTGTACGTGGTAGATGGAGTGCCTTTAAGCTCTGGAAGCCAGTCCAACCTGAACCCCAACAATATCGCCTCAATGGAAATATTGAAAGATGCCTCTGCTGCAGCTATTTATGGATCAAGGGCAGCCAATGGCGTGGTAATCATCACGACTAAGTCAGGCCAGGATGGCAAAATGAAGATTGACTTTGACTATCAGGCCGGGGTAAGCCAATCTCCCAAATACCTAGATTTGTATTCTGCCGATGAATACAATCAGCAATTGATTGAATTTCAAATTCGTTCAGTGCCCAATGCACTGGAATTGGATCAATATATAAACAAAGAAAATCTTGCTGCATGGGAAAAATCTGAAACGGATAGAATCGTTTTTCCAAATGGCAATGAAGTCACCCTACCAGCATTCCTAAGCCAACTCACACACAATACCGATTGGCAAAAACAAGTGTTTAGAACAGGGTTGTCCCATAAAGCCAATATTGGGCTAAGTGGTGGCAAAGAAGTACTGAACTACTACGCTGCTGTTTCTTACAATACGCAGGAAGGAATTTTAGTAGGAAATAAATATGATAGGCTCAACGGATCACTGACGCTCAACAGCAAAATAACTTCTAAACTATCAGCCAATATGAGTGTAAACTACATTCACGCCAAAGAATACAAACTATTGGACGAGCAAGATTTAGGCGCACCTTTACAAGCGATAGTCCTTCCTCCCTCAGATAGCTTTGATCCCAACAATAATTATTCACTAACGGTAAGAAGTCTTGAGTACAATCCGCTTACTGAAATCAACCATTCTGAAAATTTAGGTTTTAACAACAGCGTCATCGGAAGTTTAGGTCTGAGGTACGATATATTAAACAACCTGTCTTTTGACATCAGTGGAGGGGTAGATTTTAGCAATCAAAGAGATGAAAGAAGACAAGGGCCCGAAACCAGAGAAGGAAGTATAACAGGCAGGTCTCAATTGGGAGAAAATGAATACAGAAATTACATAGGCAATGGCTACTTCACTTACTCCCCCAGTTTTGGTCAGGATCATAAATTTTCTTTGGTAGCCGGAGTGTCTTATCAAAAAACAAC
>CAXBNB010000649.1:0-3082 GCA_963976505.1 uncultured Reichenbachiellaceae bacterium | reverse complement strand
AAAGAAAACCATCACATTATCAGACGCTTATGACACTAAACTGACGGCTATGGACTGCCGTCAGGCAAGTTGCGGCGGTATCTGTTAGAGATACAGTCAACTTTAACAGGCCCCAGTAAGTTGGGGATAGTAAGAATTTTTTATTGCGTTTGCCTTGGAGCAGACAGTCTCTTTTACTTGTCAGAAAAGTATTCCGCTATATCAGCTAGTTTTTTGTCAATTTCCATTTTGCTGATCCATTGCCCACGAACCATTACCCCTTCTATTTTTTTCAAATTGCTAATATCTAGCAAAGGATTCTCATTGAGTATTATCAAGTCAGCACTGGCACCTTCCATTACCTGACCAAATTTACCTTCACTCTTGAAGTATTTGGCAGGGTTGATGGTTCCGATTTGAATGGCCTCCAGTGTCGTAAGCCCAGCACCGATCATACCTTGCATTTCATGATGGATGGAAAAACCCGGAACATTAAATACCTGTGGAGCATCTGACCCGAGTATTAATCCAGGCTTGCTTTGATTCAATTTATAAATCAATTGTTTTCTTATTTCCATGAATTTGCTCCATTGTTCGGGATTGTAATTCTCATTTTCTATAAGATTGGTTTTGCTTGCCACCCACTTTTCAACTGTGGATTTGGGCATGTATTTCATCTCATCGGCCTGAGCGTATATTGCAGGGTCATCAGGCGAGAACCACCTTTCAAACAAACTTTGAGTTGGTACTACCCAGACATTGTTGTCTTGAGTCATTTTCACCAATTCATCAATCATCGTAGTATCAGCCAGATTGGTGAAATTGAATCCAAAAAAGCCATTTTGATTTGCCTCAACTCCGGCACTTTCAGGAACAAGCCCTTCCAGGTATCCATCTATATGATCCACTGATGCATAACGGTTCTTTAATGCCCTACGGATGCCAACATCCACAGGGACATGTCCTGCGTAGGGAATGCCTACTTCATTGGCGGTTTTTACTATTTGCTCAAAAACATCCAATTTGATGCCCGGATGTATTTTTAGGAAATCATAACCATCGGCTTTATAGTTGGTGATCTTTTCTTTGGCTTCTTCCAGTGTTTTAACTGTATTTCCATTCAATGATGGACTAGAGGTATATATTCTAGGGCTTAGAATGTCTTTGCTTTTTGCTTGCTCTCGTAATTTCAGGTGATAAGGATGTCCCAGCATCCCACGAATTGTGGTCACACCATTGGATAGGTATAAGAAGAGAATGTTGTTTATGTGCTCTTTGCCCGCTGGTTCTGGCGGGATGTGCGCATGCATTTCAGCTAGTCCGGGCATCACGTACTTACCTGTTCCATCAATCGATTTTCTATCTTCAGGAAAGGCTATTGTCTCACTAGAAATGCGCACGATCCTACCTGAATCAATCAGGATATGCTTTGACGCTGAGATACTGCCATCTGCTACGTTGATGATATTGACATTTTGAACTAAAATAGCATTTTCGCTCAATTGATCTTTGGGAGCAGAACCTGAACAAGCTGCACAAAGACAGAAAATAAAGATGAATTTTTTCATGTGTGGAAAGAGGGGGTTTGCATAGTCATATCTTTTTAAAGCGCATGATTTGTACTATTGTAAGCTAAAGTTACAAAACCCATTGATAATGAGCAATATTAAGTCGGGTAGTTTGTGTTATAAGAGTACTTGTTGATGATGTAACTTTCCAAATGGAACTAACGCTTCTTAAATTTAGATGAAAAGGACGTTTTCCAATGCAGTTTATTGGAAGCAAGAAAGTACCTGTCTTGATCATTTTGTTACAGGAAGTTTGTTCAATTCATTTGTTTAATGGAAGCCTTATTCTGTTGGATAGATATTGAAAATACTTGACTATGAATTTTAAGCTCGAAAGTAGTCTTATTGACCCACTTTGAAAATTCAACATTTGCGACTTCTCCAGTTAGTCCAAATTTTATGAATAGTTCATATAAGTCAAGTTTTTTTTAGAACTAATGCGTTTGCAACAGCCTTCTGTTCCAAATGTTACTTCTTCTAAATATAGACTATTGTAAATTTCGGATGTTGTTATGCAGGCCCGATAGGCAGTTCCTTCAATCTCTCCTTTGGGTTCATATAGCCAGTTATCCGGTCCTTCGTTTAATGAAGTTATCCATACATAATAGTCTTTATTTACAGGTTTGAGGTCAAGCTCAATAGCCTGACCGTTAGCAAGACTAAAAGTTGTAATGAAGAAGAGCGTGAGGATGAAGTGTCGCATAGTGATTATGACCTGTAACAATTGAAAATAACAAAAAAATCCACTATCAAAGACAGTGGATTTCTCAATTTACAAACTTTGGCTTTTTAAATATGGTTGTTCAGGATGTTTTCGAACAATTCCTGTTGACCACTTCTCAATTTTGGTTCTCCATTGCTATGGGCGATAGCAGCTAGAGATGCCAAATCCATTTTTCCAGATTCAAATTCTTTTCCTTGGATGGTATTGAACGAACTGTAACGTGCTTTCCTCAAGTTGGTGTAATTCGAGTTTTCTAATATTTCATGAGCAGTAAGCAATGCCCTAGCAAAAACATCCATTCCTCCAATATGCGCATAGAAAATGTCAACTAGGTCAGTAGAGTTTCTCCTTGTTTTAGCATCAAAATTGACACCACCACCTTGCAGTCCACCACCTTCTAGGATGACCAACATGGCTTCAGTTACTTCATAGATGTCTACAGGAAACTGGTCGGTATCCCAGCCATTTTGATAGTCTCCACGGTTGGCATCTATACTTCCTAGCAATCCAGCATCAGAAGCTACTTGTAGTTCATGAGCAAATGTGTGTTGGGCAAGCGTCGCATGGTTTACTTCTATGTTTAACTTGAAATCGTCCATCAAATCATATTCTCTCAAGAATGCAATTACTGTTGCAGAATCAAAGTCATACTGGTGCTTGCTTGGCTCCATAGGTTTTGGTTCGATGAAAAAGTTGCCCTTAAATCCCTGTGCACGTGCATAGTCTTTTGCCATGTGAAGGAATCTTGCCAGGTGTTCCAATTCTTTTTTCATGTTGGTATTGAGCAAAGACATATAGCCTTCTCGTCCTC
>CAXBNB010000648.1:0-3090 GCA_963976505.1 uncultured Reichenbachiellaceae bacterium | reverse complement strand
CTATCATCCGTTGCAACAGGAGCATTACTTCCCTAACGTGGTAGTCTCCCCACATGCAAGACTCTCCATTAGGAACTTTACTTCCTTCTGGGATATAATCCCAATCGTTTGGATAATGATAAATGGTATGGAGCAACAGCCCCTGATGGTCTTTGCTTCTACTTAAATATGGATCACCCAAGAGGGTGTCTGCCACACTTAGTCCAGCTTGAAAATACTTCTCTCCACTTGGGTCATTCTTTTCTTTGAGGTATTTTCCTAATCTCAGCAATCCTTGTGCACCAATGGCTGACGCTGAGCTATCTACAGGCTCATATGCATTGAACGGATCAGCATTTTTAGTCTGATAATCTTTCAACTGGTGCATGTTAGGTGCTCCAGTATCCCAATAGGTGATGCCATCCAGTGAAGAATTGGCAATATAAAAATCACATGTGGCTTTTGCTGCTTTTATAAAAATGTCTTTTATTTCTGCTATATCTCCCAAACCCTTTAATTCTGATTCATCTACAGTTTCCAGAAATTCCAATTGTTCTGCAAAACCCGACATTGCCCAGCTCAGTCCTCTTGTCCATGTAGTAAATCCAGAAAACCCTTGCTGAGTACCGGGACACCTGAAGGAGCCGTTGTTGGTGTTGAATATGCTCTCGTGAGCCGTTCGTCCCCATTCATCATACTGGTCTCTACCTTCACCATAGAATACAGAATATTTCGCAGTGGATAGTGCATGTTGAATTGCTCGATGAAGCAGCGAATGATTGGCATCCTGCTCACCCTGAAGCGAATGCCCCAACAAGTGACTGACTTCTAATGATCTGATGGTACGCACTGTATCTACGAACAATGAATGTGGTCCATTGAAAGAGTAAATGTATCCACCTTGATCATAATTTGTCCAACGAGAGGCTTGCACTGCCCCCGAAATTTTAAGGGCCAATTCGTAAAACTGCTGTTCGCTTTTACTCCCCTCTATTTTTCCTTCCAACATCAATCGAAGGAGGTTTCCATAAGTACTCACATTGTTAAACCCGTGATCGTGAACCCCAATATGACTTACATGGGAAGCCATTTTCTCTACAGTATTTTTCCTACCAATCTCCAGAAATTGATCATCTCCTGTGGCATCAAATTGTAAAATGGAGGAGCCATACTGAAACCCTTGTGTCCACTCAGTCCAACCTCTGGTGGTGTATTTCCCTGCTTCGGTAAACACTGGAGCACCTTTCGACTCATCGTATTGTTCCTCTATCGCGAGGATCTTTTCTCCTGATAATTTCCAAAAAGACTCTAGTTTTTTTCCTAAGGAATTGGCGTTAATTGTTGTATTGATTTCCAAATTATTATTTTTAGTTATTTGAACAAAAATCCAACCTTAAACTTAGAGCTATTTAATTTTACATCGGATGTATAATTAAGTCTGTGACTGGTACTTTTCGAGTTTCACCCTTCGAAAGTCCGTTGGAGAGTATCCCGTCTTCTTTTTAAAGATCCTACTAAAATATGATGGGTCTTCATACATCAAGTGATAAGCTATTTCCTTACTGCTCATGTCTGAAAAAATCAGCAATCGTTTGGCCTCCAACATCACCCTATCATGGATGAAATCACTTGCCGTTTTGGTGCATACCTTTTTTGATATTTTATTCAAATGTGACGGGCTGATGTGGAGTAAATCCGCATAGTAGTTTACCTGCTGATTTTTGAGGTAATCCTTTTCCACCATCTCTTTGAACAACTTAAATGTAGCATCTCTATTGTTGTGAAAATCATACCCGCCTACATGATTTGTTTTGTAAAGGCTTTTTACATTTAAAATGAAAATGTACAAATACGACTTTATGATTTCTTCGCTTTCTTCCCTGAGATTGGAATACTCGTACATTATCTCATCCAATATTTTTTTCACAAACTCAAAACTATCAGGTTTCAAATCGATATAGGGTTGGGGTAATTCTCCAATATTGATTCCGGCCAGTTTTCTATTGAGCTCAACAAATTCTTCGGTGAAAGCCAGAATGTACCCTTGAGCCTTTTCATGATTAGATATCAAATGAACTTGTCCGGGAGTTACAAAATGTATACTATAGTCATTGACTGGATATTTATTAAAGTCAATTTCATGATTTCCAGTTCCTCTATAAAAGATACATATCTCAAAAAAATCATGCCTGTGAGGGACATTGGTCTTATTGGGAAACCCCGTTGGATAGGAAGCTTTTACTTTCTCATCTGACTTTATAGCGTACAACTTAAATTCAGAAAGTTGAACGCCTCCTTCGGGGATGCTGTATAAAGGTATATCCGACATTTTGTCAATTTATAGAATTTGAACGAAATTTCATGCAAGGAAATGAACAACTCTCTTCTTTCCAAAAGTGGTGCTTTTCAGAAACAATTCTAAGTCTCTTCTACTTTTCATTATAATGCTTCAACAAACCATTGACAATATTCCATTGCGCCAGTAGGTAAGTCATCATTATAAATAGACCTGAATTTTCCATTGGCATAAGAAATTTATTCATCGCCAAGAGTGAATCTGACAACAAGAAAAGAATAGCGCCAAAAAACAATTGATTGAAACTAGGCTGATTGGTTTGCTCCATTCTCAGGATTGATGCAATCACCATAGCCAATAAAAGCAATCCATATACAATGAGTGGGTACGCAAGGTCGCCAGCTTCGGGAACTAGGTTCCACATAAGTACTACTCCAATCAAGACAAAAGGTATCGAATAACCAAACTGCCGCCCCATAGATAAAACTGTTTCATTGTTGTACCTGGCATGAGTAAAAGAAAATATGTATAATATTTGAGCTACAGCAAAAGCGGAAAGACCAATCAGAAAATACATTGGGTCATTGTTTTGGTACATCAATGACACATCTCCTACCCAAGAAAAAATCAAAGCCAAAACAGCAATTAAGAATGATAAATTTGGGGGACCAAGCAGACTCCTACGGAAATAGATAATCAACGCCGGCATCAACAGTGGCTTTGTGTAATGGACCAATTCAGGCAACACAAAAATATGAGATGCCAACTCCAGTACACATATCACAATGAAAATGTATTTCACAATATCTGAATCA
>CAXBNB010000647.1:0-3092 GCA_963976505.1 uncultured Reichenbachiellaceae bacterium | reverse complement strand
TAATCCATAATTAACTAATATACAGCCGATTGCGATCTTATCCTGACGGCTATGGACTGCCGTCAGGCAAGTTATTCAGGGGTCTCTTAGGGTTGACTGTGAATTTAAAAAATCCCACAACTGGTGCGGTAAGAAGGTTTTGCTTTTAAATGCATTTGCCCTGTCTTGATTACCCCAACTTTTTTACTTTGTCTTTTTTGATGTAAGCCTTTTCGCCATTCCATAGGATCTCTATCCATGGACCATGTTCTTCAAAGGTTTTCACCCTATGCCCTTTTTTTATCACTTCTATCAGGTCCGATCCTGAAGAAGGTCCGCTCATAAGGTAGGCATGGTTTTCAATGATGATGGCTTCATTGCTTTCAGTTCCATAGTTGATAAAATAAAAAAGCAAGACCAACATGGCGGTTAAAAACAAAAAGGAAACGGTGGGTCTATTGTGAGTCTTGAATTTTTTATAGAGAATGAAAGAAAGTAAGAGAATACACACCAGAAAAACAGAAATTATGATAGTCTTTTGGTACTTGTTGAGAAGGTTTAGGAAAAAAGCTGAGTCGTCAATGACAAATCCTGACAAATTGTTTTCTTCAGCAATGTCTTTCATTTTACTTCTGGCATTCTTGTCAGAGGTCTTCAAGTAGTAGAGATTCAGGTAATACAATGCAGTGCTATAATCACCCAGACCTTCTTTAATAAAGGCCATTTTTAGCAGCATTTGAGCAGTTGCCTGTTGATTCTGATCCAATATGTTTTCATAAACTTGAAAGGATTCCGTGTATTTTTTCTGCTTGAAAAGAGAGTCGGCAGTGCTCAAAGATTGGTCTGCATTTGCTGTTGAAATCAGGCTAAAAAAGAGCGTGAAAAATAATAGTGTAAAATTGAAAGATTTATTTTGCATTTTGTTTTTTAGATATCTAAGTTTGCAACCGCAAAATAAGGGAAGGCATTGCAAATAGTAAAACAATCCTTTATTTTTTTGAAAGATTTGGTAGCTCAGCTGGTAGAGCATCTCCCTTTTAAGGAGAGGGTCCTGGGTTCGAACCCCAGCCAAATCACCAAGTAAGCCCTGGAGAAATCCTGGGCTTTTTTTGTGCTAATTTTTGGAAATAGAGAGATGTTTGTTTCCATACTTCGCCAGAAATACTGATTTCAATTGCAATAGTTGGAAATTGTTCTGGTTAAGATTTCCCTTGGGGACAAACCTCTCTAATATATATCAGTTTGTATGATCTTAATTGATCATAACTCTTGAACTTTTTAAAGCATCATTTTAATTTTTGGTTTCCTTTGATTTCATGCCATTTGCTCTGCTTACGAAAGACCTATCTCATCTAAAAACTTATTGGCAAAAACGGCCTTAAATTGAGGTGATACCAAATTATCCCTTTCCTGGCTCCAATTAGATTTTTTTGCGCCATACATCCTGTCAACGAGACCTGAGTTCCAATCCGCATTTTTCCCCCAATGAAGTCCAAAATCCAAAGCACTACTGCGAAGTGCTGCAGTGAGCTTGGTTAGAAACAGGTCAAGTTGCTTCCACTGTACACCATCCACTTCTACGACCGCTGTTTTTGAAAACTTAGTGAATCCCAATGTGGCATTTGTGCCTTTTACAAAGCGAATCGATGGTAGCCCTGGTACATTCAAGTCTAATATTATACCTTCCATTATATTCAGTACTTTTTCACAATTGCTTGTATCTACAGCGATCGCTATACCAAAAACTGAACTTCCACTGTTGGTGTCATAAAATATTTCACCGAGCGTACCATATTCCACCAGGTCGTCAGCATCAGGGAACACTTGACCTTTCAATAAGTTTGCAAACGCAGACGCTGAACTGCCCACTTGTGAGACTATTTTTCCTATCAATTTTGGAATATCTCCATAAAGGCTGGATTGAATGGCATCAATGGGGCTGTCATGTGGTTCATAAGGTCGTTTGTACATCACTTCTACTATAAATGGATCGGTAACTTTATAGGTGTTGATGTATAATTTATAATGGTAAGGCCGCTCACCAGGATGAGGCAAATCTTGTGAAGCAGCAAAATTTTGGCTATTGGCTAGAGCCAGTGCTTTTGCCCTTGAAAGCTTTAAGATATGACGCTCTAACAAAAAGATATCTTCTACTTCCATCAGAATGCCGTAAACATATCCGCAGGCTCCAAGACTGACAAGTGCGGCATTGAAAGCAGCATCATTTCTTATCATGCGGGCATTTATTTTAGTCGCAAATTGATCATTCAAAATTGGTCTTGACTCCCTTTCGATGTAGACAGTTTCTTGACCTGAAGTGATGATGTGTAGTCCCACTACATAATCTTGAATAGAACCAACGTCAATCGCAGAGCCATGAACACCTGTTCCGATAGCCCCCGCTATGGTTTGTCCATTGCTGGCTCCAGAAGTTTTCAAAGACTTGTTTCTTTTTTCCAGGTGATTGGTAATTGATTTTATTTTTTTGCCTGATTGTACAAAGCTGAAATTCTCTATGGAATCATTGTTTAGAGAATGTTTATCGTTTTCAGAAAGTGGAACGACAAGGTTCAATGAGCTCACATCTACAATATAGTCCCTGCCATAGGGAGCCTCAGACAAAGACCACTTCGAACCCATGAACCTGGCACGCCTTCCTTCTGTAAGGCATTTGTTCAGAATTGCTGTCTGTACTGCTGAGGCTGTGTCATTATACCTTGAGAGCGCAGTTCCTGACCGGTCGTTCAACACTTTTACCAGTTCACGATAGTCATACGAGTAGTTGCGATGATAATTTCGGGTTTTACTTGAAGGGTTGATGAAATTTATAGTAGCCATATCTTAATTATCACATTCTTCATTGCACTTATACTTTACTTTCACTGGAGCCCAAATGCCCAAAGTGACAACATTCGCCAGAGAGTAAAAGAAATTGGGTACTACCGTGACTTCTGCTACAGGAGCTCCATTACAAAAATCTTCATCCCATTTTTTTGACTGTCCCAAGAAAACACCAACGGTTTTCACCCGTTCATCTTCACCATTGATGGTAGTGACCGGAACAGCGCCCCTTGTGGTCACACGTACCGAAGAACAAGACGCTGCACCAATTA
>CAXBNB010000646.1:0-3100 GCA_963976505.1 uncultured Reichenbachiellaceae bacterium | reverse complement strand
AAAAGGCGTTTGATGAAGCAGAAAAGATGATGTATTTGGCTCTGGAGCGAGGAATGAATTTTAAGTTGACCATGGGAAATATTCTTACCCTCAGTCCGGCACTTACCATTAGTTTTGAAGAAATGGATCAGGCCTTGGGGATTTTGGACAGTTGCTTTGAAGAAGTTTCTGAAAAGAGAACGTAATTCTTATTTATCATAAACATAATATTAAAGTCAATTGTAAAAATATTCAACTACCTATTCTTGCAACCTAAATACAGCTAAACTTGATGCCTGAACAAAACACTATTCCTACCCATTACCAACTTTTCGAGAAAACAGGTGAACCCTTTTTGTTTGAAAACAAAGAATTTAAGCAAACACTAGAATCAGGTGAAGCACTGGTCAAGATTTTATTGTCAACAATTTGCGGGTCTGACTTGCATACGATTGAAGGCAAACGAAAAGAAGATACTCCATGCATATTGGGACATGAAGCGGTAGGAGAAATTATCGCTGTTAATTCACGAGCTGGTTTTGAGGTTGGAGACCGGGTCACTTGGACTCTTGCAGACAGTTGTGGGAAGTGTCCTGCATGCACCGAATATGGACTGCCGGAAAAATGCAGTGAACTGTTTAAATACGGACATGCTTCCATCCACAAAGGAAGTGGACTGAACGGTTGTTATGCCACTCATATCCATATTAGAAAAGGAACACACCTAGTGAAAGTACCGGATGTGGTGAGCAACGAGGCTGTAGCACCTGCAAATTGCGCATTGGCTACCATGGTCAATGCCATTTCTAAAGTGTCTAAGCCACCTAAGAGAGTAGTCATACAAGGTGGAGGGTTGCTAGGGATTTATGCCTGTGGTCTTTTAAAAGAAATGGGGGTTTCCCAGATTTATTGCCTTGAAGTAAAAGAAGAACGATTCGCGCTAATTGAACAGTTTGGAGCCATCGCAGTAGATGCCAGAGACGCCCAAAAAGCAACCCGATTTATTTTGGATCAGGTTGGAGATGGGGTAGATGCTGTTTTTGAAGTAGCCGGCATCAAGCAATTGATTCCGCAGGGGTTGGCATTGTTACGACCCGGAGGAGATTATATATTGGTAGGTTTAGTACATCCAGATTCTGAGTTGGGAATTACCGCAGAACAAGTTATAAGAAAATGCCTCACAATTACGGGAGTACATAATTATGCGCCATGGCATTTAGATGAATCTGTTGCTTTTTTAGAACGAAATCACAGCCATTATCCATTTGAAACGCTGGTAAGTCCACCGTATGAATTAAAAGAACTTGAAAAGGCCGTACATGAAGCTCAACAGCAAAACTGGGCTCGGGTCTCTGTAAAACCATAATTTCTCTATGGACAATTTGCACACGCAAGATTTAGATTTTAGAAAAACCCAGTGGCAGATGCTTTTTGCTGTCATGTTTTGTTACCTGTTTTTCTATACAGGCAGGCAAAATTTTGGCTGGGCTATAATGGGAATCAGCGAAGAATTCAATGTCTCGAAACAAGCCATAGGATGGGCTGGTGCTGGTATGCTTTGGGCTTATGGCATTGGTCAGTTTATCAATGGAAACTTGGCGGATAAGTTTGGAGCCAGGCGCATGATGGTTTTGGGTGGAATGTTGTCATTTGTAATGAATTGGGCAACCAGTCTGGCAACCAGTTACATCATGGTGCTGATCTTTTGGACGTTGAATGGTTTTTGCCAATCTCTTGGATGGGCTCCCGGCAGTAAGTTGGTCGCCAACTGGTGGGGAGGAAGTGAAAGAGGTAAGGCTTTTGGATTTTACGTATTCGCAGCGGGTTGTTCATCGATATTGATCTACTTGTTGTCAATAGTGATGCTGGATGTTTATGAATTGGATTGGAGATGGATTTTCAGAATTCCTGTATTCCTGCTTCTATTGGGATGTACAGTATTTTATCTGGTAGTAAGAGACAAACCACAAGACCGTGGGTTTCCACCATTAAAGGAGGATAACTCTATTGCAGATGGTGAGCAAGAGGAGAGCTTTTTCCAACGTTATAGTAAAGTACTTAGAAACAAGAAATTTATTTTGGCTTGTCTTTCAATAGGTTTTCAAAATATGGCTCGTTATGGGCTGTTGGTGTGGGTGCCGCTTTATTATCTAGGAACAAAAATCAACCAATCGTCCAACGTATGGATTGCTTTGGCTCTACCCATTGGTATGGCATTGGGTACTATATTTTTCGGTCAGTTGTCAGATCGTTTTTTCAAATCAAACCGATCTAAACCAATAGCCATATCCATGGCCTTGGCAGGGCTCACGGTATTGTTGGTTTATGTTATCCCAAAGGACAATGTAATGGGAGGGTTGATTTTGATGTTTTTTGCGGGCTTTTTGGTGTATGGTCCACAGTCATGTTATTGGCCATTAAGTCCAGACCTATTAGGCGTTAAGCGGTCAGGTACAGGAGTGGGAGTGATGAACACATTTGCATACGCTTTTGCTGGAGCTGGAGAACCATTCATCGGTTATATGGCAGATACGACAGGTCAGGAAAACATCGTTTTCATGGTAACATCGATAGTCTGTTTCATTAGTGCTACCATCATATTGTTTGTAAGGCGTTGATTCTAATCTAGTTGCAGTTCTTAGAGATTGCCTATAATATTTTTTTACCAACTCAGGAATAGTATTTCTGTAAAAATCATTTAAATTGGGAGGAAAAATTGGAATGACTAAAATTTAAACTTTACTTAAAGTTCTCGTAAACTCTTTGAGTGTTTTAAAAATTAATTTTACCTAAACACTAAAAAAATACGATCTAAATAGTAATTACAGAATGCAAAAAACCTTGATGTCACCGAATAGCAATGGAGAATATGCAGGGGTTGTCGAAAAAATCAAACAAGACGATCTTAAAGCATTTGGAGAGCTCTATGATGGCTTTTATTCCAGAGTTATAGGATTTGCATTTAAATTTTTGAAATCCAAAGAATTGGCGGAAGAAGTTGTTCATGATGCTTTTATGAAAGTATGGGAGCACCGCAAAACCCTCGATCCCGAATTGTCCATCAATGGGTTTTTATTTAAAATCACACATAACTTGATGCTTAACGCACTCAGGGTGAAGG
>CAXBNB010000645.1:0-3106 GCA_963976505.1 uncultured Reichenbachiellaceae bacterium | reverse complement strand
TAGAGAGGTGTTGAAAGGTATCAACGATGAGATATCTGAAATCGGTGACAAGTTTTCTCAAAACATTGCATCGTTCAAAGATTTCTTAATCGTGAGTGAAGCGGATATGGATGGTTTACCTGATGACTTCAAGGAATCAAGAAAACAGGAAGATGGTACCTACAAGGTGGACCTCAGCTACCCGTCCTACAGACCATTTATGAAATACTGCAAGTCAGAAAAGGCCAGAAAAGCATTGTATTTAAAATACATGAATAGGGCCCATCCAGACAATATAGAAGTGCTTCAGAAACAACTTCAAAAGAGAAAAGAGATGGCTGAGTTGTTGGGATATAAATCTTATGCGTCTTATTTATTGGAGGACAGGATGGCACAAAACCCAGAAAATGTTTGGGCATTCGAACGCAAATTGATGGAAGATATCAAGTCAAAAGAAAAATCTGATTATCAGGAGTTGTTGGATGTTAAAAAGACCACAATAGGAAAGGCTGGTGCAATCAATGGTTGGGAGAGTAGCTTTTATTCTGATAAGCTACTGAAGGAAAAATACCAGCTTGATGGAGAAGAAGTAAAACAATATTTTTCGCTTGATGATGTGATCAATGGGCTTTTCACCATCACCCAAACCATTTTCGACCTTGAATATAGGGAAGTAGAAAACCCATCTGTTTGGCAAAAGGATGTCAGGATGTTTGAGGTGATCAAAGATGGTAAATTGAAAGGAAGATTTTACCTTGATTTATTTCCAAGAGAAAATAAATACAATCATGCGGCGTGTTTTGGGATCAAAAATCGTAAAATGACTGCTGAGGGATATCAAATTCCTACTGCGAGTCTTGTTTGCAATTTTCCTGAACCAACTGAAGACAAGCCTTCATTGATGCCTCACAGTCAGGTAGAAACATTTTTTCATGAATTTGGCCATGTACTCCATCAAATGGCGACTACTGCGGACCTTTATTCTCAGTCGGGTACCAATGTTTCACGAGACTTTGTTGAAGCGCCTTCTCAGATTTTCGAAAACTGGGCATGGAATTATGATGCGCTAAAGCTTTTTGCAAAACACCATGAAACCGGGGAAGTAATCCCAGAAGCTTTGTTCAGCAAAATGCTTGCTTCGAAAAATGTTGGGTCAGCAATGGCTGCCTCTCGACAGGTTTTTTTCGGGAGCTATGATATGACACTACACGATAAATATGATCCGAATGGTGATGTGACTACTACTGATGTCTTGAAAAAGGTACAAGCAGAAACTACGATTTCGCCTTTTGTTGAAGGAACACATTTTCAGACAGCATTCGGTCACCTCAACGGCTATGGCGCAAGTTATTATGGCTATTTGTGGTCGAAAGTCTATGCACAGGATATGTTCTCCATTTTTGAACAGAATGGTATTTTGGACAAAGAAACGGGTAAAAGATACAGAGATATTATACTGGCAAGTGGGAGTTCCAAAGCAGAAATTGAATTGGTAAAGGAATTTCTTGGCCGTGATCCGAATAACGATGCTTTCCTTAGAGAGTTAGGTTTATAAGAAAATTAAGTGGTTGTCGGACTCTTGAATGCCTTCTTGGCAGGGGTCCGACATCCTCCAAAAAATATACAACAAAATTTTCTTTCTCTTTGTAGAAGAGAGTGCACTGAATTCGAGTATTTAATTATATTCACCGAAAAAAAACAGCAAATGATAAGCACCAACGAATACTTTGATGGAAATGTGAAATCTTTAGGATACAATTCTCAAGAAGGTAAATCTACTATAGGCGTGATGGAAAGAGGTGATTATGAATTTGGTACTTCTTCACACGAAACCATGACTGTCATTGAAGGTGTATTGACTGTAAAGTTCGCTGATCAAGACGAATGGGTTACTTACATTGCTGGTCAATCCTTTGAAGTGGAAGCCAACTCTTCCTTTGAGGTGAAAACTGTGAGTCAAGCCTCTTATTTATGCAAGTACGTTTGATGTTTTCATAAAAATCAATTGTTTTATTTAATACTTTTATTTGTCATTCCCATATAGCTTTAGTGAATAGGTCTGATATAGGGCCTGTCTTTACTGAATTTTATGTGACCTTTCTATTTTTTAGCGTCTCAAGTGTGGCGACCTATCCACTCTGAATGTGTAATTAACAGGATCAGGCCACATATTTTTGTATTGTAAAATAATTATTGAATATTGCCTTTATGACATTCCCATTAAAAACTTCGAAATCCATTCTATTTAGTATCATTTACGTGATGCTATCTTTAACTAGCTACAGCAGCCAGGCACAATCTGAAAATGAAAAAGAGGAAGTGACTGAGGAACAGGTTCAAGTGGCATTAGATAGCCTTGCTAGTGTACAGCAGGACAGTTTACTGGATTTACAGCAGCAACAATCTAAATTGATGCAGCATGTGGCAGATTCCATAAAACATGCGGATAGCCTGCAGCAAGTGCAACTATTAAAGCAGATTGCTGATCTTAGGGCAAACGATAAACGGAAACGGGCACAACTTGAAGCTCGTTTGGATTCGCTTAAGAAAAATCAAGAACAACGCGAATTGCTTGTAAAGAAGCAAGTGGATTCATTGAGAGCAAATACTGCAGGCGCTCCTGTAGTGTTTTACGGAGATACCATCTTTTATATCTATTCCAAAATAGGACCTTTCAGTCCCAGTGAAAGAGCAGAAAGTATTGTTCAAAAACTGGAAATAATTGTGAATGAAAGCATATATGATCCTAAAAAGCTAATAGTCTTTGAAGGTGCGGAAAGTCACGACATTATACATGAAGACTTGATCATTCTCAGTATAATTGACCGTGATGCTTTTTGGCTTGATAAAAGCCGAAAGGAAGTTGCAGAGCAGTATAAAGAAGCGATTTTGGTTTGTGTTGCCGACTATAAAAACCGTACGGGTTTGATACAGAACCTAAAGCGAGTTGGCTATCTTGTACTGGTGCTTTTGATCTTCTTTATCTGCATTAAGTACATGAACAAAGGATTTACCCTATTGAATGTATTGATTTTTAGAAAAGGCAAAAAATACATCACAGGTGTTAAATTCAAAAATTATGAATTCCTTTCCATTGAACGAGAAGAGCAACTGATTCGCTGGTTAA
>CAXBNB010000644.1:0-3109 GCA_963976505.1 uncultured Reichenbachiellaceae bacterium | reverse complement strand
AGATTATTAGCCCCAGTTGACAAAACATCATAGCCATATTCCTGCTGCATGGCATTAACAATCATATCAAAATTGTGATCTCCAAAAGCCTTATTATATCCAATCAAAAACTCTTTGGTGATGTTCAAGTTTTCAGTTGTTCTTATTCCATAACTAGTTCCAGTAGATTCCAATATTCCGGATTGAGCGGCAAAAAGAGTATTTTCAGCTGTTTCAAACGAGTTCCTTCTATTGGTATAATAATCAATACTCAAGGTACCCTTGAATCTCAAACCATCAATTGGAGTCACTTCTATATAAGCAGATCCCAATTGTCTTAGAAGTTGCCTGTTACCCTCCGTATATTTATTCACACCAAAGACATTATTACGTGTAGAGTTGCCATATCCACGAGGTTGAAAAACTCCGTCTATTATCTGACCTGGCAGAGCATACCCATCTAAACCGTTAGAGTCATAAATTGGTTGCCAAGGTGGTGCAAATGCTGCTTCAGTCATGGACATACCAGTATAAACATCAGTCTTGGTTGAAACTATTCTATAGGATTCTCCTATTTTCAACCATTTGTTCAACTTGTGGTCTGAATTCATGAAAAATGAATACCTCTCAAAATCGGATCCAACAAACACATTTTCTTGAGAAGCATACCCTACTCCCAATGAATAATTACTCACACCATTCCCTCCAGACATATTCATGTTATAGTCCTGAATGACCGCATTGTCCCGTACAATTGCATCTAACCAATCATAAGTACCACTGTTTCCAAGGTAATCTGCTGAATCCGAAGAATAAAGAGAAGCGTAGGTATCGTTCTCTTTGAGCTGATTAGGATTGTTGGCCCAAGCTTGATCATAAGCAGCCACATAGTCCTGCGTCTTCAACACATCATAACGCTTGTTATGGTTCTGAAGACCAAACTTTGAAGAGAAGTTAATTCTGGGAGTACCTTCTTTTCCCCTTTTCGTCTGTATTAGAATAACTCCATTTGAGGCTCTTACTCCATAAATAGCTGTAGCAGTAGCGTCCTTTAATACTGAAATTGATTCAATATCATTCGAATTAATCATGTTCATAACGTTCACTCCACCCCTCAGGTCATTTTCCCTCGAATTTCCACTTGTAAATCCTTCAGTAATAGGTACTCCATCAATGACGTACAACGGATCATTAAAACCCAGTGTACTTACCCCTCTGATTCTTATGGTTGGTCTGGCATTTGGATTAGATCCAGGGTTGGAAACGAAAACGCCTGCCATTTTTCCCTGCATGGACAACTCAGGCGACATCTTCACTTCTTTATTTATCTCTTTCGCATCTAAAGTAGAAATTGCTCCCGTTAGATCTTTCTTTTGACGGCTACCATATCCAATTACAACTATTTCTTCTAATTGTGCCGCATCCAAAACCAATTGAACGTCCACAACGCTTCTACCTCCTACAGCAACTTCCATCTGTTCGTATCCCACGTAAGAAATTACCAATGTTGCATTTTCATCTACAATTAACATGAAGTTGCCATCAAGATCAGTTGTAGCACCTGTCGTTGTACCTTTCAATACAACACTGGCTCCCGGAAGCCCTGCATTGTTTTCATCGGTTATCTTCCCTGTTATTTGGATATCGAAAGCCTCGCTCAATTCAACAACAGCATCTGAACTTGAGTTTTTCTTATTTACATAAATGTTATCATTCACTCTTTTGAACTGAACATCAACTTCTTTCGAAATTGTTCTTAGTATTTCACCCAAAGAAGTATTGCTCTTCTTAAGCGCACTAATTTCCTTTTTTTTAATATTCGATTTGAAATAAGTGAAGGTGAACTCGGTTTGTTCTTCTATTGATGAAAAAAACCTGCTGGAGCTCTACATTTTCCATGTCTAGTGTCAAATAAATATTATTGACACTCATGGACTGTCCACTACTATCTTTCGCAGCTAATATTCCCAATAGCGTGCAATTTATAACTAAGATGTAGGACAAGAATTTGGACATAACAACTATATCCCTTAGGATTTTAGTAAATAGTTTTTGATACATATATTTGTATGTTTAAGTTTTAACATTAGACTTAATCGTTAATCCTTGAGATGACAGGTCTAGACAATTTGTTCATCTTAAGGATTTTTTTATTTGCTGCTTTATCCCATATTATATTGTTTAAGTAGTCAATTTAGTTAGCTGTAATAGTTATTTTTTTTTCTTCCATTTTGTATTTAAAGTTTCCTGCAAAACTTAACCCAGTCAAAAGGGTTTCCAGAGACTCATTGTGATGAACACCATCATATTCGTCGCTAGAAATATTTCCAATAATTTCGAAATCTACGTCATACCAATTTTCAAGCTCTTCAATAACTTCCTCGAAACTGGCTTTCTTGAAAACCAGTGACCTCTCTGTCCACCCCAATACCAAACCCGGATCGTAAGTGGACTTTTCGATGCTATTGTTTCCCCAAGTAGCCATTTCATCCGGTTCTAAATAAATTTGATCTTTCCCTTCTACCTCACTTACTTTCACTTTTCCCGTCACTACTGCTACGCGCAGGTACTCATCTTTATCATAGGCTTCTATATTAAAGGAAGTACCAAGAACGCTGGTCTCTACACCTTTTGCCAATACAACAAATGGCTTATTCGGCATTTTTGCTACATCAAAAAAAGCTTCTCCCTCAAGAGATATTTTTCGGATAGCACCGTTTAAGAAGTCATTTTGAAACCTGATTTTAGACGATACATTAAGTTTTATTTCTGAGCCATCAGGAAGGGAAACCGTTCTTGTTTGCCCTCTATGGGTCTCATATTCTTTCCATTTGTCAATGGATACTAAATCCTGATTTCGTGTTTGGTTGAGATTAGTATATAGAAGCCAAGAGGCCATGGCAATTAAGCATACAGAGGCTGCAACCCTTAAGAATTGGAGTGACTTGCTTTTTGTTGTGTAGGCAACAGGGATCTCCTCTGTAGCAATATCTGAAAACAACAGTTCGTCTTTGATCTCTTTTAAGATAGACTCTTTGTCAAACTGACTGTTTGAGTATTTTGGTATTTCATGTTCTTCGATACGACCAAGTACTCTTAGTATTAGTGAGTCCTTCAGCTTCTCATCAGA
>CAXBNB010000643.1:0-3114 GCA_963976505.1 uncultured Reichenbachiellaceae bacterium | reverse complement strand
GAGGAGCTCCTGCATAAAATCGAATGTGTGGATCACCAGTTACTAATGGATTGTTTTGAAACCTAAGGTCATTTAATGGGTCATCTACAACTAGTACTTCTTGTGGTTTGTTCAACGCATGCTGGCAAAATGCATCTTTTCTATGGGTACTAGGTACGTTTATTCCCTTTTTAGATTTAAACCACTGTCGGTTGTGATCTACTAAGGATAAAAGGGATATAGGAGTGTCACAAATAGATGATGCTATTTCTACTAGATCATCTAACTCCTTCTCAGGTAATGTATCCATAATGGCATAATCCTGTAAATCCTGAAGTCTAGCCTTCTCATCCATTATAGTAAGTTAGATAATGTTTATTCAATATTCAGGTTAATAAATTCCTTTTTTAATAAAAAAAATGACGGAGTACAGAGTGTTTTTTTGTTGATGTTAACCAAGTCTTGTCTCAGTTAAGTTATTACTCTTCATTCATGAGTTTGTTCCTAAACATAAAATGCCTGCTCAAATGAATGAACAGGCATCTTAACAAATGCTTAAATATTAGAGCTTTACCCCAACTCGAAGAAAGAGGCTGATTTTGATTCTAAGACTGATTTTCCCATTAGGTACTCATCTACTTGCCTTGCAGCTTCACGGCCTTCTGAGATAGCCCATACGACCAACGACTGACCTCTTCTCATATCTCCTGCCGCAAATACACTTTTAACACTGGTCAGGTACTCTTCTTCAGTGGCGATTACATTGCCTCTGTTGTCGATCTCTACTCCCAATTGCTCAAGCATACCTTCTTTTTGAGGATGAACAAATCCGGCTGCTATCAATACCAGTTCGCAAGGAATGATTTGCTCACTGCCTTCTATTTCGGTAAATCCTTTTTCGTTCCATTCTATATTTACCAACTTCACTCCGGTCAACTCGCCTTTGTCATTTCCTATAAACTCCTTGGTAAGAATGGCCCAATCTCTCTCGCAACCTTCGTCATGAGAGGTAGAGGTTCGCACTACCATTGGCCACTCTGGCCATGGGTTTTTAACCGTTCTGTCGGTTGGTGGTTTGGACAGCAACTCTATCTGAGTAACAGATTTTGCTTTGTGTCTATTGGATGTGCCTACGCAATCCGACCCAGTATCACCACCGCCGATTACAAGCACGTTTTTGCCTGTAGCTAGTATTTCTTCCGTTTTTATATCCCTTCCAGCTACTCTTCTGTTTTGTTGTCCGAGAAATTTCATGGCAAAATGAATGCCTTTCAATTCCCTGCCCGGGATAGGGATATCACGAGGGATGGTAGACCCACCACAAAGTACTGTAGCGTCAAATTCTTTCACCAATTCGCTCGCAGTAATATCTACTCCTACATTGGTGTTGGTTTTGAAAGTAACTCCTTGCTTCTCCAAGATCTCCACGCGGCGTTCCACCACATGTTTGTCAAGCTTGAAGTCAGGTATTCCGATTCTGAGCAATCCTCCAACAACTTCGTCTCTTTCAAATACCGTTACTTCATGGCCAACTTTGCTCAATTGAGCTGCAACTGCCATTCCAGCAGGCCCAGAACCAACTACGGCTACTTTTTTGCCTGTTTTGTCAGAAGTTTTAGGTACAACCCAGCCATTTTCAAAAGCTTTTTCAATAATGCTCTTTTCAATGTGCTCTATGGCAACAGGATTTTTATTGATTGACAATACACAACTGGCCTCACATGGTGCAGGGCAAATTCTTCCTGTAAATTCAGGAAAGTTGTTGGTAGAAGTAAGAATGTCATACGCTTCCTTCCAATCTTCCTTGAATACTGCATCGTTGAAATCAGGAATCTGATTGCCTAGTGGACAGCCGCTATGGCAAAAAGGAACACCACAATCCATACATCTTGCAGCCTGAGTTTTTGTTTTCTCATCAGCAAATGGCAGGTAAATTTCCTCTGAGTCATTGATTCTTTCCTGTGGACTCCTCGAAGAGGGCAACTCCCTGTTGAATTTTAAAAAACCATCAATTTGTCCCATATTATGCTACTTTTTCTTCTTGTTGTTTCTGCTCTGCCAATACTCTTTTCATATCGTGTGGCATAACTTTAATAAAATATTTGCTCAATGCTTCCCAATCGTTCAATATGTAAGAAGCCATTTTACTATTGGTCTCAGCAAGGTGCTCTTCTACCATAGACTTGACATCAGCCAGGTCATTAGTATCAGGTTGGTCGATATCTACCATTTCGGTGTTGCAGTTGATCGCAAAGTCGTCGTTGGGGTTGAAAGCATAAGCCACTCCACCACTCATACCAGCAGCAAAGTTTTTACCTACATTTCCTAGTATTATTACCTTCCCACCTGTCATGTATTCACAACCGTGATCACCAACTCCTTCTACAACAGTTTCTGCTCCTGAGTTTCTCACACAAAAACGTTCTCCGCCGAGTCCATTGATAAAGGCTCTTCCAGAAGTAGCACCATAGAATGCTACGTTACCTATGATAATGTTTTCATGAGGAACAAAAGTTGATTCTCTTGGTGGTTTGATTACAATCTTTCCACCTGACAATCCTTTACCTACGTAATCGTTGGCTTCTCCTTCAAGATTGAATTTTACCCCTTTTGCAAGGAATACGCCAAAACTCTGTCCTGCTGATCCTGTGAAATTCACGTTAAATGAATCAGTAGGAAGCCCTTTTGCTTTGTGTTTCAATGAAATCTCATAAGACAACATAGCTCCAGCGGATCGGTCGATATTGATGATCGGGTAACTTACTTCAGTTTTTCCGGCCTTCCAATCTGCAATGAGTTTTCGGTCTAGTATATTTTCTAATTCATGGTCTTGATCAAATTGGTGGTATATACCCACGTTTGAGTTTACTTCTCTTTCATAAAGAATAGGAGAGAGATCGAGACTCTGCAATTTCCAATGATCCAGATCAGTTCTTACTTTCAATGTCTTGGCTTTTCCTACCATTTCATTGATCGTTCTGAATCCAAGCTCAGCCATGATTTCTCGCAATTCCATCGCGATGAATGTGAAGAAATTGACAATGTGTTGAGGATCACCTGTAAATAGCTTTCTTAGCTCAGGGTTTTGCGTTGCAATGCCGACAGGACAAGTGTTCAAGTGGCATTTCCTCATCA
>CAXBNB010000642.1:0-3126 GCA_963976505.1 uncultured Reichenbachiellaceae bacterium | reverse complement strand
AAGGTGGCTTTGCTAAGGTCATTATTTTTGGAGCTATTGCATTTACACTGATTGGTTTCGTGTTTTATTATTTCTTTACTCAGGATATTGGAGTTGGCGCTAAAGAATCTGGAAAGAAAGTGGAAAAAGTAGCATCTGCTAAAAAACCAGTTTCAAAACCAGCCTCTGAGGCAAAAGAGGGATCGGAAAAACCAGCAGAAGCTAAAGCTGACAATACAAAGGAGAGCAAGACAACTACTGGAACACCTCCGGCTAAAAACACAACAAAAACTGCGGCTAAAAGTAGCACTGCGAAAAAAAGTCCTAAACCAGGAAGTAATGCACCGGCTGGAGAAATCGTTGAGATTCAGTCTAAAACCGGTAGATCATATATCATCATTGGTAGTTTTATTGATCAAGACTTGGCCAATGACTATGCCAAAGAGCTGTCTGCAAGTGGAAAAGGCGTTAAAGTGATTTTTCCTTATGGAAAATCTAAGCGGTACAGAGTATCTGTCATCGACTTTGATTCGTATGCAGATGCCATGGCTCAAATAGGAACATACAAAACAACCTACGGTGAAGACATCTGGACACTTAAATATTAGTAGTTGATATACTTATATTGATTATTTCCCGTTGAAAATTTAAAGAATATTATAAAAGAAAGGTATTATGCCTTTCTTTTGTTTTATAATCGAAAATAAACACAAAATTTATGATTGGACAAATCCTTTTGGCAAGACTTCAAGACTTGCCTGAAGAAATACCGACGAATATTTCTCTGCTCGAATTATTGTTTAAAGGGGGGTATATGATGATCCCGATAGTATTACTGTCAGTCACGGCAGTGTATATTTTTGTTGAACGAATAATGACGATAAATAAAGCAGCAAAAACACCAGATCAATTCAATGATCAAATAAAACAATTGGTAATGAGTGGTGACATCAGCGGAGCTAGATCGTTATGCAATCAGACTGCTACTCCAATTGCACGAATGATTGAAAAAGGTATAGTAAGGATTGGTAATCCATTAAAGAATATTGAAGCATCCATCGAGAATGTAGGGAAAATAGAACTCTATAAGCTTGAAAAAAACCTTAGTTTGTTGGCATCCATTTCAGGAGCAGCTCCAATGATCGGATTTTTAGGCACTGTAACTGGTATGATTCAGGCGTTTATCTCAATTGCGCAAGAAGAAGGGGTGGTCAGTCCAAAATTGCTTTCCAGTGGGATATATGAAGCCATGATCACTACAGCTGCTGGCTTATTCGTGGGAATATTGGCCTATTTAGGTTATAATTTCCTCATTGCCAGAGTTGAAAAATTAGTCCATAATATGGAATATACTTCTATAGAATTTATAGATTTATTACAAGAGCCTCAGAGCAAATGAATATAAAATCAAAACATAAAGTACAAGCATCTTTTAGCATGTCTTCAATGACGGATGTGATATTTCTGTTATTGATATTCTTTATGCTTACGGCTTCATTTGTTACTCCTTCAGGCTTACCTGTGAACTTGCCATCAAGCAAGAGTTCTAAGATAATACTCCAAAAAGTAAGTGTAACCATTACCAAAGACCGTAATTTTTTTGTGAATGATAAAAAAGTATCAGCCAGCAAATTAGAAATGGTGTTAAGAAATGAATTGAGCGGAAAAGAAGGAGTGGTTGTATTGCATTGTGATAAAAATGTACCTGTAGAAGACCTTGTAATGGTAGCAGGAATCGCCACAAAACTTGAAGCCAAAGTCTCTATTGCAACGAAACCTGATTGATCATGGAAATCATTGGTCCTGAAGAAAAAAAGAATCGGAGAATCAGCATGATCACCTCATTGGGCGTTCATGCTTTATTGTTGATCCTTTTCTTTTTCTTATTGGCATGGTCAGAGCCCGATCCGCCTATTCCTAAATATGGCATTGAATTGAGTTTTGTTCAAAGCAATTCTACTGGAAAGGTAGAAAGTGATCAGCAAGAACAAAGCCAGCAGGAAAGTGTAGAGGAAGTGCAAGAAGCCAAAGAACCAATTGAAGAAGAGCCTGTACAAGAAACTTCAGAATCCAGTGAAAGCCAGGAAACTGTAGAAGAGGAAGTAGTAGAAGAGACTCAGGCCGAACCAGTAGAAGAAGCTGAAGTTGTAGAAACAGAAGATGTGAATAGTCCGGATGTAGTGGAAGAAGTGAAGGAAGAGACTAAAGTTGTCGAGGAAAAACCAGAAGAAGTCAAAGAGGAAAAGAAACCCATTGAAAATACCAAAGAGAAAAGTGAGACGGGAAAGAAAGATTCTGAAGAGAAACCTGCAGAAAACCCTGCTCTAGATTCTCGTGCCATTTATACAGGATCCAAAGGAGATACCAATTCTCAAAGCAATAGTGGTGGAGCAAGTCTTGATTTAAGTGGTTGGATTTGGGATTTCGAACCCGAACCAGATGATAAATCAGATGAAAGCGGTAAGATTGTTTTCCAAATCATTGTAGATAGTGAAGGAGAGATTATTGGAGTAAAAACGCTGGAGAAAACAGTGTCTCCCATTGTTGAGAAAATTTACAAAGATGCTGTAATGGATTTAACATTTAGTAAGACTGCACAAAATCGCTCAGTAGCTTCTACGTCACAAGGTAAAATCACATTTATCATACAATCTCGTTAGTTTATGAATTATAAAGAAGCCCTGGACTTCTTATATAATAGACTGCCTATGTACCAACGGATTGGAGCAAAAGCATTCAAAAAAGACCTGGGAAATACAATTGAACTCTCTAGAATAACAGGAGACCCTCATACTCAATTCAAATCTATTCATATTGCCGGTACCAACGGAAAGGGGAGTAGCGCTCATGCAATTGCTTCTATTTTACAGGAGGCGGGCTATAAAACTGGACTCTACACATCTCCTCATTTGAAATCCTATCGAGAGAGAATCAAGATCAATGGAGCTATGATCAGTGAAGGTTTTGTAGCAGATTTTGTAAGTAATTACGAAAGTGACATATTGAAAATTTCGCCTTCCTTCTTTGAGATTACGGTGGTGATGGCGTTTGAATATTTCGAAAAAGAGAATGTTGACATAGCTGTGATTGAGACAGGTTTAGGTGGGAGACTTGATTCAACGAATATAATTAAACCGCTGGTGTCGT
>CAXBNB010000641.1:0-3126 GCA_963976505.1 uncultured Reichenbachiellaceae bacterium | reverse complement strand
ACTCGTAATTGTGACCATGAAAGTTTGGGTTGTTGCATTTGCCAAATATGCGGTCGTTTTTTTCATCGCTCCATTCCGGATTGAACAACCGATGTGCAGAGTTGAACTGTTCTTTTCTGAATACAGATACTTTCATGCTGCAATGTTAGACCATTCTTGTCAAAATAGCATGAATATGGGCTTATGCGGAGCAATTGCATTTAAAAACCCTACTATCCCCTGACTCCTGCCTCGTCGGCAGACGGGTGTTCAGGGGTCTGTTAGAGATGATTGTAATTCCAAGGGATACCGTAACTTGTACGGTAAGGAGCTTTCTGTTTTTAAATGCGTTTGCTTTGGCTTATGTGACGTGCAGATGCGTGTACTATTCGTTTATTCCTAAAGGTGAATGGTCAATTGATCCCCAGAAAATAAAACAACATTGAATCGGACGAGATTCTTTTTGATGTTTTACAGTATAACAAAAATTGTAATTACCCAGGGATATAGCCAGATTTTTCAGTATGCATCCCAATGAGCCAATCGGAGTATTTGCCATGAAAGGAGAATATTGAATCTCCTATCTTGAGTGCATCATATACAGGCTCGTCCACGGGATACGTACCGTAGGCAGAAGATACGCGGTATTGTCTTTTTCCGTTTCCACTGGAAGTTTGTTTGTCTTTTACCTGCGAGATGGCCACTACTTTCATGCCTAGGCTTTTGTCTTTAAAGTATTTGGAAAAGCATTTCATGATCCATCTGAAACATAAAAATATGCCTCCTATAAAGAATACCTCAGGGATGACAAACCATTTGCTTGCTGAAATGGGGATTAAAAAAGCCAAAGCAAAAAAGCAAAAAAGGACCAAGAATATAAAGTTGGTGATCAGTTTGCCATTTCTATATTTCCTCAGTGCTTTCAGGTCTTCTTTGGTCAATGGATATTCTTTTTTCTCTACCGAAGCTTTTTCTTGACTGATTTGTTTGATTTTATCTTGTAAAGACAATGCCTCATCCGCTCCTACTACTGTTTTTTCAGTCCCATTGTTGAGTATATCAACAGATAGTGAAAGACCAGACCGTTTGGCGTAGTGGAGGTCTATCTCATCACCTACATGCACCTGACTGAAATGGTTGTATTGTACCGTTACTTTTTTGTCATCGAAATGAAGGATGTATCTTGGTTGGCTGTTTTTGCTTCGTCCATTACTGTTTCTGGTGCGGTGTTGGTGTCGCTCTTTATCAGTCACTACACCGGTAATGATTGTCTTATGTCCACTCCTCAAATCCAATACTGCACTGCCAGCAATGAAAACGATAACCCCAAAAAATAAAATAAGAAAGCCTACAAAGAAGTACAATGCTACTCCGCTAAGCTGCATGTCCATATTGTAGGCAGCTACTGTACAGAGGGCGATCGAAAAGGCAGCAAAGATGCCTGCTCCGATAATGTTTTTACGGACTTGCTTTTTGTCTGAATCTGTTAGCTGTTCTAGTCTCTCTTTGTATGCCATGTTGGTCGTGTTAAATTGAAAGCATGAAATTAGCTCACCGCCGCAGATCATGAAATACCCTTGATAGGGTATTTGTTGTTGCTCTTGATAAGAGATAAAGGGTGCATAAAATGTTCCTTTTTTTATTCAGGATGTGAATTTAAAAGACATGGCTCTACTTCGTATTTTCTGTTTTGATTTTAGAAACCGAAACACAAGCTATAAACCACCTAAATTGGCAAAACCACCTATCTTAGTATTTCAATAAATTGAGTAGAAATACCAGTTTCATATTAAGAGCACTTATCATTCTATGTCTTCAAAATACAACCTCTCCATCACTTTAGATTTTCTTTCTAAAATAGACCAAAACAACAACCGTGAGTGGTTCACTGCCCACAAAGACGAATACCAAAATGCCCACAATGAGATGATTGGTTTAGCAGATGGGGTTTTGGCGGAAATGCAAAAGTACGATCAGATTGAAACACCATCAGGCAAAAAAAGCTTGTTTCGCATCTATCGGGACGTACGCTTTTCTAAAAACAAGTTGCCTTATAAAAACAACCTAAGCGGGGGCTTTCGACGTGCCACCAAATACCTGCGAGGAGGCTACTATTTCCAAATCCAATCGGGGAATACTTTTGTGGAGGGGGGCTTTTGGGGCCCAAACCCTCAGGACCTGTTGCATATCAGAAAGCAGATAATGGCGGATCCTGATCCGTTAAGAGCGGTTCTTGCGGAGAAGAAATTTAAAAATACATTTGGTGCACTACAAGGAGAAAAAGTCAAAACCTCACCAAAAGGTTTTTCGATAGATGACCCTGCGATAGAGTTACTCAGACACAAACAATTTATCGTTACGCATCATTTTTCTGACAAGGAAGTTTTAAGCAAAGATTTTCATTTGAAGATCGCCAGCACCTTTGCAACCATGCGACCCTTTTTCGACTACATGTCAGAGATACTCACCACCGACTTGAACGGTGTGGAGCGGGTTGATTTGTGATTTTTGTTTAGGCATTTCTACTGGATGAGATGTCTGCCTTCGCAGACATGACGGTGACCGAAGTGATGGTTGTAAATTAGATTCATGTGAATATAGATTTTTAAATCCTTACCCCAAGTAAACAAACTCACCGTATTCGTCACTCCTGCGTAGGCAGGAGTCCCATCAAAAAACTCAACATGCATATATTGATCATCATTTCGATTTGATAAAAACTTACAGAGAATATTTTGATAAATCTGAAATACTTCTACTAGATGAGATGCCTGCCTTCGCAGACATGACGGTAACCGAAAGGGTAGTTGTAAATTAGGATTTTAATTTCACGTTTTCAGTAATGCCAATTTGAAAAAAATTAGTCTACGGTACCCGTCACTCCTGCGCAGGCAGGAGTCTCATGAAGAAAATTCATCAAGTACCTTTTGATCATTGTTTCGATCTAATAAAACGTATAGAACTTTATGGAAAATATAAAGTGTGAACGAACAACTCATGATATCAGTCACTCCTGCGGAGGCAGGAGTCTCATCACTCAAGTCATTAAGAACAGCTGCTGCTAGTTGAAATCATATTTTCTCACCTGTATAAAGTTCAGATAATAATTTGTATATTATTAGAATGATTGCCAAGGGTGGATATGTA
>CAXBNB010000640.1:0-3129 GCA_963976505.1 uncultured Reichenbachiellaceae bacterium | reverse complement strand
AATGAAACTTCTCGGTCAGAATTGTTTTTAGTGGTATTGATATAAAGCTTATTTCTACGTAACTCCGGTTTGTCATCATAAAGCTCCCGTGTAACATAGATGTCCTGCCAGCCATCATTATTAATATCTCCAATAACCACACCTGAAGACCATCCGCCATTGTCTTCTATTCCTGATGAATTGGTTACATCAGCAAATTGCATTTTTCCCTCATTCATATAAAGACGATCGCTCACCAGATTTCCTGCAAAAAAAACATCCAGCAGACCATCATTGTTGAAATCGCCTAGCCCCACACCTGCTCCACCATAATAGTTTGAATAAATCAAGATATTATGTTCTTTGGTATCAACTATTTCATTGTAGAAATGAACCCCCGTTTGAGATGGGTTGAGTAAGTTGAATAATTCCGTTTTAGCTTGAGCAGAAAGGCTCATATCAATGAAAATCGCAACAATGGTACTCAAGGTTACTCTGACCAATTGATTATATGTGTAAACGCTTTTGCTCACCTCTGTTTAATGTTCTTTTACTTCGAAACTTCCAAAACTATTTTCCCCCACTCGACCTCTCTTTCTATTGGTTCAAATACTTTAGTCTCATACCTGGCCAGTAATTCAATTTTGTGATTGATGGGGCAATCAGCAGATATTTTAATTATCGAACTCAAGGTAATGCCATCATCCCACTTTGCAGGTGTCATTTCATCATAAATTCTTTCAGATAAATGAGCTACGTAAGGATCGTCAGTGAAAACCTGAACCCTGTGCCCATTGGTATATATCATTATTTCTTCTCCTGGAGCAATTTTCCCATCTCCATTTCCAACACCAAATGCAGCATCTTCTACGACTAACCCATCATCTATCGATACACTATTAAAGTCGGGAACATCAAAAAATACAGGAACTATAAATTCTTCTTGAGAAGTGTAAGAGCCATACTCAATCGACAATAAAAACCTTATCCAAGCAGGCGACCCGTCAGTGGGAGGCGTCTTTGTGGTGGATATTGTAAACTGATCTGAACTAAACAGCCTTTCTCCATTTTTTAGAGAGAACATTATTATGTCATTTTCTATTGACACTAATTTATCTTTTGAGCTGAGTGTGAGTTTGATCTCTGCATCCACCATCTCACCCAAATTGGCTATCTTAAGTGACAAGTTATTTTTCTTTCCCACCCTAAGGAGCTTTTGGTCTTCATTTATTTGATAATCCAAAAACGTTAATTTTGGAACGTTTTCTTTTTTGTAAATTCCAATATCATACCCAGAGCCTGACAAGCTAAATTGCAACCTTCCTTCTTCATCAGTTGTCTGTAAATAGGTCTCAATTGAGTCTTCCTTTTTATCGTATTTGGCTATCGTGTATTCAGTATTCGATTTATAAACTGCTGCAGTATTAATACTCGTCTGACAATTTCCAATTGGAGGGCCTAGTGGGAGCCATTTTTGTGTATAAAAACCAAAACCTTGTTGAGAAACATTTTTCAGGTATAAAAAACCAGGCTCTTTTTTGTCACTTTTGATTGAATAATCCCAAACGTCAAAATCCGAATACAGATCATAGTGCGACCATTTTTCCTTTCTTGGCATAGGATCACTAAAAGCATCTGTTACAAATTTCAATGCCATTTCAAAAACTCTGGTTTCCCCTGGGTCATCTACTTTATGACCTCCCTCAAACTCCCAATATTGATAGTTGAGATCATTTTCCCAAAGTGCACCGTTGTGTACCTCCCTATTGAGGGGGCTAATTTCCCCAACAGAACTATTATGAAATTTAAGCTTCACATCCTTTAGGTTAGTGAAGGTATATCGTAAGGGGTAATGTGTATGGTTATCAGGGTAGCCAATAAAAAATTCAGGACTCCCTGTCAAATTTACAGCAGCACTAACCATATCAGGGTACTTGCCCGATAGAAAAAAAGACATATACCCACCCATACTATAGCCAATTATCCCTCTTGAATTGCGGTCAGTACTAGTCCTATACGTGCTGTCAATGTGAGACACCAATTCAGGGAAATAGTCTTTCATCTGAGCCTCAAACCGTACTTCATTGTGGTTGCCTACATTATATGGCCTTGGTTCACCTTCTTCCATATTGCCATCCCACATCACCAGAATCACTTGATATTTATCTACTAAGCTTCCAATCTTTTGATACTCCAATTTGGCATTGTCATCTTTAAAATTTCTACCCCCCCATCCATGAAAAAAATAAATTACTTTGTATGTTTTATCAGAAATTTCATAGCCTTTGGGGAGATATAATGTATATATTTTTTCTTTTTTAAATACCTGACTAAAATGACTGTGAAAAGAAAATGAATTATCCTGCTGTTGACAACCACACAAGATATACAACAGACCAACTATCATTATCAGCGAACCTGTTGCCTTATGTGAAAAAAATATATTCATACGTAACGTGTGTGTTTTTACTTTATCGAGCAATAAATTTCCTTGTTTTTTGATCATCTCCAACCATAAGTCGTACTATGTAAAATCCATTTCTTTCCTTCCCTTTTGTATCTTTATAGTCGTTCCACGCCACTTTGTATTCTCCCTTTTTCTTTTCAGTCTCAGTATAATTCCAAACACTTTGACCTGCCATAGTAAATACTTCTAACTCAAATTCAGAAGCACGATCTAGTCTGACTTTAAAATATAATTCATTCGTGTTTGTTGAATCAACCACCAAATCAAACCAACTGTTTTCAGTGTCCTTTTTTTCAATAGAAGTTAGTAAATTTTCTCTAAAGTGATCGATCACTGCCATGCCGAGAGGTTCATCCCATTGTTGCTGCATAATATCATCTTTAGCTCTCCAATACCCAGCAGGTGTATCTGCTGTTACTGCATTGGCCAAAGGAGCAATCTCACCACTGAAGAGTCCAGACAAACCATGGGTTTGGTACAATTGGCTTTGCATCTCTATTCTTCGAGAATTGATGCTTTCCGTGCTCCCTACATTCATCAATTCATTATAAATACTGTTACGTATCGATGAATTATCATCGGCAGCCCAATAAGCAGCCGCCATAGACTCTCTGTGCCAATATAAACCCCATTGATCAGGCTCATGTTTTCCTGCTCGCCACCAATCTAAAATAGCTTTTTTT
>CAXBNB010000639.1:0-3132 GCA_963976505.1 uncultured Reichenbachiellaceae bacterium | reverse complement strand
CAAAGTGGAATAGGATTGTTTACAATATTATCCTTCTTAATGGTTTTCCACTTGGTTTTTCCTTCTTTGTCTTCTCCATCTTCTACACTTTCGTCTTTTTCCCCAAATCTGATTTCAACAGGTAAAAATTTACAGTATTTATCAAGAATTCCCTGGATGCGTTGCTTGTCCAAAAACTCTTTGGAGTCTTCATTGATATGAAGGATGATGTCTGTTCCTCTTTTTTTCCTTTTTCCTTGAGAAATCTCAAATTCAGTGGACCCATCACAAATCCATTTGGCTGGTTCTGACCCTTTTACATACGATAATGAATTGATTTCGACCTTATCAGAAACCATAAATGCAGAGTAGAATCCCAATCCGAAATGACCAATGATCTGCTGAGCATCCTCTTTGTCTTTATATTTTTCTACAAACTCTGTTGCGCCGGAAAAAGCAATTTGGTTGATGTATTTTTTGATATCATCAGCCGTCATGCCAATACCATTATCACTTACGGTAATGGTATTTTTCTTTTCATCAAAACTCACATCGATTCTAAGATCACCAAGCTCACCTGCATATTCTCCAAGAGAAGAAAGTCTTTTTATCTTTTGTGATGCATCTACTGCATTGGAGACCAATTCTCTAAGGAAAATCTCATGATCCGAATACAAGAATTTTTTAATGATTGGGAAAATGTTCTCCGTGTGAATGGAAATGTTGCCTTTCTCTTTCGTTTTAGTACTCATTTTTTTCTCTAATTGTTATGAATAGATTATATCAGAATCTTTGGAAAACCCAAAGAACTCTTTTATCAGAAAGGGAGGATTACAAAAGCTGTTCCAATCCTAAAAACCGGAAATTAGGTGACATGTTGACATAATGAAGGGCGTATATTGACAGAGTTTCGTCATATACTGCTCCAAAATGCTTTCTGTTGGTGCCTATAATTAATTAACGGATTCTGTCTGCCGAACGAACTAGGTTTTCATCTCTACGAATAAACCTATTGGCTAGGGCATTGAAAAACAATGCTGCTGCGGAAAAGTAAAACCCAGGTAAGTAAGCAACCGGAGCAGATGGAGGCAACACTTTTTCAGCATCAAAAATAAAATAAACAGCAAATCCCAGACACCCTCCTATGATCAGGGAATTGAGTGCTCCCAGTTTCATTTGTATCAATCTATTGTCATATTTAAAAGCAGAAAAAACAGCCACTATGGCTGCCAATATTGCCAAGCCAGCCACTGGATAAACCGGCGATGTACTTACAATTTCAACTTCCTGTGTTTCTGCATTGCTTCTGTCATGGACAACTTCCAATGCAGTCAAGGTGATTTTTTCTTTGTTCTCTGTGTCAACTTTTTGCCACAATGGAAAAAACAACATGGTAATCATAGTAGCTGCTACCAACAAAAGAAATATGGATTGAATTCTTTGAATCATCTTCTAAATTTTTTGGCAAAAGTAAAAAAAGATGTGATTAGATCGGGTGAAAAGTTTGGTATTTATGTAACAGACAACCTAGTAATGTTAAGTTGCCACCTTAACCTTGTCTTCTGCAGTTTTATTTTTTGATTTCAACTTTTCAAGAACAGACTTGTCTTTGTTTTTGATGTCTTTATCTTGTTCTGTTTCTTTATTGTAAAGGTATTCATTGATGCGGTTTCTCACTTCCTGAGTAGAAAGGTTGAATTCCATAAATCCAGCGCGAGCACACGACAATTGACCGGTCTCTTCTGATACAATAATGGTCAAGCTATCGGTAGTTTCAGACATGCCAAGTGCAGCACGATGACGCAATCCATAAGCGGCCGGAAGATTGTCTTGTTCGGAAACAGGCAAAATACACCTGGCAGCAATGATGTTGTTGTTGTTGATAATAACTGCTCCATCGTGCAATGGACTGTGACGGTTGAATATAGACAGCAACAATCTTTTAGACACTAAAGCATCCAACCTATCACCGGAGTTGGCATAAAATTTCAATTCGGAATTTCTTGAGAAAACAATAAGTGCCCCTGTATTTGATCCTCCCATAGATTTAATGGCTTCAATTACAGGTGTGACATTCAGGTGCTCATTGTCATACTTATCTCTCCAAAGCTGCTTGATGCTTTTGATGATGTTGCCTTCATCAAACAATGTGGTTTTGCCCAGAAGCAATAAGAACTTTCTGATCTCCTGCTGAAAAAGAACAATAACAGCTATCACCCCTACTCCCATAAACTGACCCAGAATACTACTGAGCAGCTCCATATTGGCGGCTTTAACGACCAGAAATAATAAATAAAGAAATAGAAATCCAAGAAATATTTTTATGGCCACACTTCCCTTCATCAACTTATAAATCTGATAAAGCAAAATACTGACCATGCCGATATCAATTAAATCGACCCAGCTATTTCTAAAAATCCTATTTGAAATCCTAAAATCAATTGCTTATAGTTAGTTTATACAATTCAATAGTTTCCACTGCTTCCTTTACATCGTGCACACGCAAAATTGATGCCCCTTTCATGAGGCAGGTATTGTTCAATGCGGTAGTCCCGTTGAGTGCCTCATCGGCGGTGATCCCCAACGACTTCCATATCATTGATTTTCTGGACACACCACATAACATTGGCTTATCCAAAAAGTTCAACAATTCCAACTTGTTTAATAATTCAAAATTTTGATCGAGGGTCTTTGCAAATCCAAATCCTGGATCTATGACAACATCCGATACACCTTGGGCATTTAACAAATTTATTCGGGCATTAAAATAATCAATTATTTCGGAAATCAAGTTGTCATATCCCGTTAATTTTGACATGGTTTGTGGGTTCCCCCTCATGTGCATCATTATATAAGGTACCTTGAGATCAGCCACAGCCTCAAACATCCTATCATCTAGGCTTCCTGCTGAAATGTCATTAATGATTGATGCGCCGTTTTTAATAGTTTGTCTCGCCACCTCAGAACGGAAGGTATCTATTGAAACAACTGCCATTGGGAATTCTTTAAGAATAGCTATAATTCCACGAATTGCGTTGTTTGTTTCTGTTTCTACTGGAATATCCACCGCTCCTGGCCTGCTAGAATATGCCCCAACATCCAATATAGCAGCTCCTTCGGACAGCATTTTTTCAGCTTTGTCCAAAAGGTCTT
>CAXBNB010000638.1:0-3135 GCA_963976505.1 uncultured Reichenbachiellaceae bacterium | reverse complement strand
GGGGTTGCAAAGTCCATCTCCAGCTAAGAGCGTGTCCTGTATGTGTTGATCAAATGAATCAACCAGCATATCAGTAACAACAGCAATTCCACCTTGAGCGTATTTGGTATTAGATTCTTTTGCATCAGCCTTTGTTACTATGGCTACTTTTGCTTCTGGAAATTCAATAGCGGTTTTGATTGCGTAGGTGAGCCCTGCAATCCCAGAACCGATAACCAGAAAGTCATATTTATGCATCGTATATTATTTCGACAATTCAAGCATCCTGTTGATAGGTATCAGGGCTTTTTCTCTGATGTGTTCAGGTACATGAATCTCCGGTGATTCGTTTTTCAGACACATGTATAGTTTTTCGAGTGTATTCATTTTCATAAAGCCACATTCGCTACAAGCACAGGAATTGTTTTCCTCGGCCGGAGCAGGTATGATGGTTTTATGTGGCACTTCCTTGCGCATTTCATGTAATATACCCGCTTCTGTTGCTACTATAAACTTGTTTGCAGAATTGTTCTTCACGTGCTTGATCAAGCCTGTGGTTGATCCTACATAAGAAGCAATATTTAAAATATTAGGATCAGATTCTGGATGGGCAATAAATTGAGCATCAGGATGCTCTTTGTGTAATTTCAATATTTTATCTATCGAAAAAGCCTCATGAACCATACAAGTGCCATCCCATAAAAGCATATTTCGTCCTGTTTGTTTCATAATGTACTTACCAAGGTTTTTGTCTGGGGCACAAATCAAAGGTTGATCTTTTGGTAGTGACTCTACGATTTTAACAGCATTGGAAGAAGTGCAAATGATGTCACTCATTGCTTTTATTTCTGCAGAGCAATTGATGTAAGTAATGACCATGTGATCAGGATGCGCGTCAATGAATTTCTTGAATGCATCTGGAGGGCAGGAATCTGCTAAAGAACACCCGGCATTGACATCCGGAAGAATGACTTTTTTGCTTGGATTGATGATCTTGGCAGTTTCTGCCATGAAATGAACGCCTGCAAACAATATAATATCTGCTTCAGTAGTAGCCGCCTGTTGAGACAACCCTAAACTGTCGCCAACAAAATCAGCCAACTCTTGAATGACCGCTTCTTGATAATAATGAGCAAGAATGACAGCATTCTTTTCTTTTCTGAGTCGATTTACTTCTTCAATTAACTCAGTATCGTTTTTTGTCCTTGTTGCTACTTGTTCCATAAGTCTATTTACTATCTAATGCTAAGTATTAGATTGTTAACCCTCGTATATCACACCAGAAGTTGGCGTTTCGTTTAGTTCAATTCGTTTTAAAGCAGGAATACCTACTTTGATTTTATCCCATAGCCAAATAGCGATTTTTTCGCATGTTGGATTTTCAAGACCTGCAATGTCATTGAGGTATTTGTGGTCTACAATATCGATGATTGGATCAACTGTTTTTTTTACCACAGCAAAATCCATTACCCAATCCAATTGGTTTATGAGGTCACCTTCAATGAAGAGAGTGAGTTTGTAGGTATGGCCATGAACTTCCTTGCATTTGTGCCCATCTGGCACATTCGGCAGGGCATGAGCCGAATCAAAAGTGAATTTCTTAAATATCAACATACTCCTTTAATGTTCTCTATTAATTGTAAATGTTTCTACAATGGAATTTGCTCAAACTTTACGGCAGCTTCCTGATCCTTAAACGATTTTCTCGGCTTAAGATTCAATGTCTGGAACATTTGTTTGTCAACATCTACTTCAGGGTTGGGTGTGGTAAGTAGTTTGTCTCCTGCAAATATAGAATTGGCTCCAGAAAGAAAGCACAATGCTTGTTCTTCTGTGTTCATCTCTGTTCTACCTGCTGAAAGTCTCACCATGGCTTTTGGCATGATTATCCTTGCAGTTGCAATCATTCTGAGCATTTCCCAAATCGATACTCTTGGTTGCTCTGCCAATGGTGTTCCTTCTACTGGTACCAAGGCATTCACAGGCACAGATTCTGGATGTTCGGGTAGGTTTGACAAAGTATGCAACATACCAATTCGGTCTTCGTGTTGTTCACCCATACCAATGATACCGCCTGAGCATACAGATATTTTTGCTTTTCTTACATTTTCTAGAGTACCCAGTCTATCATCGTAAGTTCTGGTGCTGATGATTTCTTCATAATGTTCTTCGCTCGTGTCTAGGTTGTGGTTGTAGGCATAGAGACCAGCATCCTTTAGTTTGGTTGCTTGTTCTTCGGTCAACATGCCAAGTGTACAGCATACTTCCATACCCAAGGAGTTGACACCCTTTACCATGTCTAGTACCTTGTCAAAATCACGGTTGCCACGGACTTCTCTCCATGCTGCTCCCATGCAAAAACGAGTACTGCCACTTTCTCTGGCATTGTTTGCTGCTTGCAATACTTCATCAACCTCCATCAGTTTCTGTACTTTCACGTCAGTATGGTAGCGTGCAGCCTGTGGACAGTACGAACAATCTTCAGGGCATCCACCAGTTTTAACTGAAAGCAGTGTACATACCTGAACTTCCGAAGGGTCATGATTTTCTCTGTGGACTGTTGCCGCACGGTAAACCAATTCTAAAATAGGTGAATTATAAATTGTAGCTATTTCTTCTCGGGTCCAGTTGTTTCGTATTTGCATAAAGAAAAAGTGTTTTTTGTTATCGGCAAAAGTAATATAGGATTGGTAAGTGGAGTAAGCGAAATCAAAAAAGATGACAGAAAAGTATCAATGACAATAAATTCTTATGCCACTTTTTAGGGGGAAAGGCAAAATTACTTGTCTTTAAGGCATCAACAATAAAAATCCTTGATTTAGGATGTTGGTGGAATCCTTAGAAATACAAGAATTTAGGTTTATAGGTTGTTAATTTTAGAAAGGTGGTTTTTTTAGCCACCTTTCTTATTTTATTACTTTCAGTATTTACTTTTATTTGCTTCGTAGTATTTCAGTGCATTGGGTATTTGAGTATTCAAATCCGAAATTCGTGTCTCATGCGATGGGTGAGTGGACATAAATTCCGGTGGTTGTTCTCCTCCACCTGCTGACATTCTTTCCCAAAATTTAGGCGCTTCTCTTGGATCATATCCTGCAATCGACATAAATATAAGCCCCAGTTTATCTGCTTCAGATTCATGTTGTCTGGAAAAAT
>CAXBNB010000637.1:0-3135 GCA_963976505.1 uncultured Reichenbachiellaceae bacterium | reverse complement strand
TATCCTGCACGGTTAAAAACAGCACCAATGGTTTGTAGCTCTAGATTCTTAGGCGGGTTAGGATTTTTATAACCTCTGTGCTCAGGTAAATGCCAAAGAGTCCTCCCACTCATAATCATATACCTAGAAGGATTGCAAACTCCTCCTATCCACGAACCCATATGACGAGCGCTTTCAAAAACAACTCCTTCTGACGCCAATCGATCTATGTTTGGAGTTTCGAGCATCGTTGATGCGTTATAAGTCTTAAGATCAAAAGGGGATTGGTCATCTACAATTACAAATAGAAAATTGGGTGGTTTTACTTCATTAGATTTCTCACTTACTGGATTACAACCGAAAAGAATAATAAGAGCGATTGAATATATTAACCTCATCATTACCATTAAAAATTTTTTCATTAATTCATTTCTATTTTGAATACCCAGGCATGTTTCCCGTTATCACCAGAAGGTTTGAGAAGAATACCATTCTCACCATTTTCCCATTTAATTTCTTCGTTCGACCCAAGAAGTGAGACCGATTTACAAGATTTAATAGAATTTATTAGAATCGGATTGTCAGGCTTTTCTAAGGCTATTGCATAAAGTACATTCTCCTTCAAGGTAAACCGAATCTGAGAGTCTTGCTGACCGAAGGTTTTCCAAGGACGAGTACCATAGATTGCTTCTCCATTAACCCTCAGCCACTCACCAATAGCCAACAGACGCTTCTGCATTCCATCAGGGATTGTTCCATCAGGTCTTGGGCCTATATTTAACAGCAGGTTTCCGTTTTTGCTCACTACATCACAAAGCAAATGGATCAGTTCCGTAGGACTCTTGTAGGCATCCTGATCCTCTTCAGCTTTCATATAGCCGAAAGAAGTACCCAATGTAGCCGGGTTCTCCCATTTGGGACCTACCTTTTCCATTTTCAAGTTATCCTTTTCACGACAGCCTATTCCTTCTGGAAAATTCAGATGACCTCCTTTATTGTTAAGGTAAACTTCTTTTCCCCATTCGTCTGCGGCATTAAAGTAATCAGCAATCATATACTTGAATGCCTCTTTAAATTTCTTGGTTTGAGGATCATTTTTGCTTTCTTCTGTCCAGTAAAAGATGGGGACATCATCAATCCACATAAAATCCGGTTGGTATTTATCCTGGATTTCTTTCCAACGGGCTACATAATCCTCAATGAATGCATCAGTATAACTGAATGGCCCATAAAGATCGGCGGCTTCAGGCATCAGCTCGATTTCTTTTTGAATATAAGGTTGGGGAGTACTATGCACAGCATAGACCTCTTTCGCAAAAAATCCAGGGTGCCTTTCCCTGTGGTAAGACGGAGCATATTTCATTCCGTAGTTACGTACTGCTTTGCCCAGGTCACCAACCAAGTCACGCATAGGGCCTACTTTGGTGGCACACCATGGAGTTAAATCCGAATCCCATAAAGCATAACCATCATGGTGTTCTCCAGTCAATACCACATATTTAGCTCCTGCATCTCGGAATAATCTCGCCCACTCACCTGGATCCCATTTCTCCGCCTTGAATTGTGTCACTATATCTTTATAACCAAATTCAGGAGGCGCTGCTCCAAATCGCTTTTCAAGATAGGGATAGTAATGATCCTTTTTTCTGTACATCTCTTTTGGAACATGTTCGGCATAACCTTTGTCCCCCTCTTTATATCCTATCACACTATATGCACCCCAATGGATGAAAATACCAAACTTCGCATCGTCAAACCAACTTGGAATTGGGATTTTTTTCAGCGATTCCCATTCCGCTTCATAACGTACTTTTTTGGTTTGTTTGGTTTTTTGATTTTGTCCACAAGACACCATTAAAAGCATTGCTACAATTACCTGGAAACCTCTTTTCATATCTTTTTTCAATGGTTAAAAAAATAAGGAGAAGCACTAAAGTACTTCTCCTTATTTTTATTTCTGATTAAATGACGTTTTTTATTCTATTGCCCATCCTATATTTTAGATAGGCTAGTGTTTCACTTTCTCTGAGCAACGGGTATTGGAAATAACAACATGTAATCCTCCACATTTTTTGGTGAGCCCAAAACTTTATCCAAAATTGATTTCGGCTTTTCATTCTTCCTCAATGAATTGGGTGCATCATTTATTACCTTTATGACAAATGACAATCTCTCAACAAATACTCTGGACACCTGATGCTAATTTCATTGAACAATCGAATTTAAAATCTTTCGAAAAGTGGCTGAACACCCACAAAGGATTGACCTTTGACAATTACCAGCAGCTTTGGAAGTGGTCTGTAGAAAACATTGAATTGTTTTGGGAATGTTTGTGGCAATACTTCAATATCAAATCACATACTGAATACTCTTCGGTACTTTCTTCACACAGCATGCCGGGAGCCAAGTGGTTTGAAGGAGCTACCCTCAACTATGCCGAACACATTTTTCGCAATAAAAAGCAAGGAAAAACTGCGCTACATTTCAAAAATGAATCCAACACCCTCAGCTCAATGAAATGGGAAGCATTTGAGCAAAAGGTAAGTAGTGTACAACAATTCCTTATAAAAAATGACGTATCCAAAGGTGACTGTGTAGCTGGGTATATGTCTAATATTCCTGAGACTATTATTGTCTTTCTGGCTGTCAACTCCATAGGTGCAATTTGGACTTGCTGCTCACCTGACTTTGGAGTAAATACCGTTATAGACCGGTTTGAGCAAGTGAAGCCTAAGCTACTTTTTGCGGTAAATGGCTATCAATACAATGGCAAGCAAAAAGACAGAACAGCTGAAATCAATCAAATCCAACAAGGGATCAGTAGCATCAATAACGTAGTTCTTATTAAAAATATTAGCGTTCAAAAAGACACCTGTAATCTTAATAAAGCTACCCCTTGGAATGAAATCATTTCCGATAAAACCACTGACCTAGAATTTACCCCAGTAGAATTCAATCATCCGATTTGGGTGCTCTATTCTTCTGGCACTACAGGCAAACCCAAAGCCATTACCCACTCTCATGGAGGGGTTCTGTTGGAGCACTTGAAATACATGCATTTCCACAATGATGTAAAGCCAGGAGAAAACTTTTTTTGGTTTACTACCACAGGTTGGATGATGTGGAATTTCCTGCAAGCGAGCATGCTGGTAGGTG
>CAXBNB010000636.1:0-3136 GCA_963976505.1 uncultured Reichenbachiellaceae bacterium | reverse complement strand
TGGGTTGCAGGAAATCCTTGTTGGATCTGTTGCCGATAAGGTAGTTCGTCATGCCAATTGTCCGGTAATTACAGTAAAACAATTCAGAGATTTGTCTAGTGTAAAGAATATCGTATTTGCAACTGACTTGAAGGATGATCAGATACAAGTTATAGACGAATTGAAATTAATGCAGAAGCATTATGGAGCTAAAATCCATATTGTTAAAGTATATGATTCTACCTGGTTGAGAGAAGACGAAGTGGACGAAAGAATTAAAAGGTTTGCCCTTCATGTGAAACTGGAGAATTTCACAGTAAACGTAGTTCGTTATGCAGATGAAGCAGAAGCAATTATGGGATTTGCGTCAGATATAGATGCAGATATGATTGCCATGGGAACCCACGACCGTCATGGACTGCTTCATTTACTGGCAGGTCACGTGTCCAAAGATGTAATTAATCATGCACCAAGACCAATTTGGACCAAATCCATTAAATGATAAAATAGGAGAATAGAGCTTTACTAAACTTCCATAGTTTGGTAAAGCTTGAAACACTATTCAGTTTTAATACGACATCCTGTTGGTCTGTTAAATGTGACAGGAGAAACTTTATTTTGAATCAGGTTGTTCAGGGCCATCTTGATATAGTTGTCTTCAACCTCTTGTGGTGATTGAGGGTTGTCATCAATGGCCCCTCTATAAACAACAGATAAAACCCCTTTTACATCAGTTACTACGAATGCCTCCGGCGTTTTTTCGGCCTGAAATATTCTTTTTGCTATCAGTTGCTTGTCTGCAAAATAGGGAATTTTAAATTGGCTCTCTTTGGCTTTCATGATCATGTTTTCGATGGTCTCATTTTTGCTCAGTGAAGAGTTGTTGGAGTTGATCAGCAAGAACGTGATATTTTTTGATTTGTATTCATTCGCCAAATCTATAATCCGTTGCTCATATAGTTTGGCATAAGGGCAATAGTTGCTGGTGAAGACCACCACTATGGCTTTACTGCCCTTATAGCTGTAAAAGGAAGTTGCTTTTCCTGAAATCACATCTTTCAGCGTGAAGTCTGGAATATTTTCTATCTTTTGACCTTGAGAATCTATGCAAGTGGCATAGAATAATAAAATGACTAGAAAATAACGTAACAACATGTCTGGGAGCTTTGCTTAGGATATAAGTAATAGTACTTAATGTATAAGAAAAATACAAGTTTTTAAGTCAAAAATCATATATTATAAACTAAATAGTGACCATCTATTAATTCTGACTTCAGCTTAAATCTATCCAATTTTTCGCCGATTTGAATGTTTCCCGTCAGCATGTTTTCAGTTAATTGTTCTATATAAATGTCCTTTGAGAAGGAAAGCTTTTTTCGTCCATAAAGTTTATACAAAGCCTCTTTGGCACACCAGTATTGACAAAGTAAATCTATTTTTATCGCTACTTGATTTTGTTCTTCCTGGCTTAAAAATTTATGTTTGATTCTTAATAATTTTTCTCTTGGCGCTTCAATATCTATTCCACAAGGCTGTTGTTGATCAACCATACAAACGACATAGGGATAGGAATGAGAAATTGATATGTGGCATTGGCTATTCTCCAAATGTGGTTTGCCACATTCGTCTTTCCAGATTCCGTTGTATGACACATCCAAAAACTCACAAAGTTTCTTCATGAGTATTCTAGAAGCGAGGAACTCTATTTTTTTATGAGGATGATATTTTTCAATTTCATTAGGAATATCCTCATCCAGCATCGGGTAAAGTGTTTCTTCAGAAGCTGAAACACGCCAGATCGCATAAGCTGCATGATTGGAGATATTCCTAAATGTGGGGTTCAATACCAGATTGGTTTAGTCTTGATATTCCCTTCGTTGATTGGCAATGTCCATAGCCAAATAAATGGCCTGTCGCATCGAATTGCCGCTTGCTTGATCTTTTCCCGCTATCCCAAAGGCCGTTCCATGATCTGGAGAAGTTCTCACAATTGGTAACCCTGCCGTGAAGTTAACACCTGATTCGAATGTAAGTGCCTTAAAAGGAATAAGCCCCTGATCATGGTACATGGCCAAAACGCCATCAAATTTATGGTGTTGTCTTGCTCCAAAGAAACCATCAGCAGGAAATGAGCCTAACACTATTTGTCCTTTTGATTTATAACTTTCTATCAATGGGTTGATGATCTCTTCCTCCTCAGAACCCAATAAGCCATTTTCACCTGCATGTGGGTTGAGGCCCAAAACCGCTATCTTCGGCTTTGCTATTCCAAAATCTTTTTTAAGAGATTTTATCATTAGGTCGAGCTTTGACTGAATTCTTTCTGCGGTTGTAGAAGCTGCTACATCTTTGAGTGCAATATGTCCGGTGACAACACCAATGCGTAAGTTGTCACTTACCATAAACATCAAACTGTCACTTTTGCCTACAATGTCAGTTAAGTATTCGGTATGACCTGGGAAGTTAAAGTCGTCACTTTGAATATTGTGCTTGTTGATTGGAGCGGTCACTATGGCATCTAAGTGCCCTGAAGTTACGTCTCGGGTGGCCTGCTCCAACGAGATGAAAGCGTATTTGCCACCATTGGTATTGACTTCTCCAGGATTGATATCCACCATATCATCCCAACAATTAAGGACATTTACTTTTTTGTATCGAATGTCTTCCAGTTTGCTGATTTGATGGAAATTAAAATCATTCTTGTCAAGTGCTTTCTTGTAGTAAGAAAGAACTTTGGAAGAACCGTAAATTACCGGTGTAACTTGGCTTAATATTTTGTTGTTATCAAGTGCCTTAATGATGACTTCAGGACCTATACCGTTTATATCTCCTATAGTTATACCAATTATTGGCTTTGAGTTGGTCTTTTTAGAATCTTTTTCCATGTAGCTTTCAGCAACTATTTACCTTTATTTGCAATATGACAATCCCCAAATCAAAGTAGTGGGGTAATTGGAATGCAATTTAGTCGATTTTTATAAAGTATTATACTATGGCCAGTGTCAGACCCAAAAAGCAATTAGGACAACATTTTTTGAAAGATTTTACTATAGCTGAAAGGATAGTGTCGGCATTGACACTGGAGGAAGGAAATGAAAATATCTTGGAAATAGGGCCGGGCACAGGAGTGCTCTCTGACTTTCTCATTCGAGAAAAA
>CAXBNB010000635.1:0-3138 GCA_963976505.1 uncultured Reichenbachiellaceae bacterium | reverse complement strand
CCCAAACGTATATGTTTCCACTGCGCATAATGAGGCAGTAAAGTATTATTCACTTACCCGACATTTTGCCAATCAACATGTGCTGGTAGCCAATAAAAAGTGGTTGGACCGAGTGAAAGTAGAATATCCTGATTTGCATGAATTAATAGTAACCGTTCCGGATGAAATCAAAGCAGAGTACAACCGATTGTGGGATGAAGCCGTTCAGGAAGCATTTCAGTCCATTAAAGATCAAGATGGAGTGATTACGGACCTTAGTCAGGAAAATATATTAAAGTTTGTAGATAAAGTTCAGCCAGTTTATGAATCAAAAAAGTCAACAGTCCCGCCAGAACTTGTCAAGAGAATTAGAAAAGAAGCAGGGTTGTAAGAATGCTCAAGGACTATTTCACTATAAGCTTGTGAGATGAAGATTCTACTTTTCCTTTATTGATTACGTTAATTTTCAAAAAGTAATATCCAGATCCTAAGGTAGAAGTTGGAATAATTTGAAAAGTGTTTTCTTCATCCTGAGTGGTCTTACTATGAATAGGCATGCCCTGTGAGTCAAGTAAGCTAAAGTCTGCAGAATCAAATTCACCTTCTATCCTGACAAATACCTCATTGTTGAGAATGGGGTTAGGGTATACTACCTTATAAGTCGTGTTTTTAATTTCATTCTGAATGACAGCAAACGGGTAGATTTTATAGGTGCCGTCAAAGTCCAATTGCTTTAACCTATAGTAGCTTGTTCCTGCCATTGGTCTGTAGTCAGTAGTTGAATAGTACAATGGTTTATTAGAGTTCCCACTTTCTTCTTGGGAGTAAATTTTTGCAATTGTCTCAAATTCCTCACCATCTTTTGACCTTTGAATCTCGAAATGAGAATTGTTGGTTTCAGTAGCAGTTTCCCAAGTCAGGTCAACATTACCATTTACTTGTAGTTTTGCTTTGAAGTCTGTAAGTGTTACGGGTAAAGTATTCTCCTCAGATGATGATGCAAACGTAAATGGGCTAAAGCTAGAAACTGTGCCAGAAGTGATTGTGCCGGATGAAGGGGTTCCTGATGCACCTCCTCCATGACTCACCCACTGTGATCCATCCCATCTAGCGACTAATAAATCTCCTAAATCTTCCGCTTCGCCTACATCACTGTTACTGTCCCAGTGTAGCGTTACTGCTACTCCGGATGATCCACTCGTACGGTTTAAGATCCAATACTCTATTGAGCTTACATGATCTATTGCTTCTTCTCTCGATTGAAGAGAATATGATCCCGCTGGACTGGATCCTATGTATTCTGCCGCAAATTCAGTATCACTAGATGGAGCAGAAATACTTATAGGACGAATTAATGGGAAAGTGAATGCTTCTGTACCGCTTTTGAAAAATGGGCCGTTAATATAGCTTAATGGAGTTGATTGGGTAAAGGTAGCACCACTACTTAATTTTAATGTATTTGTCCAATCTGTGCTGATAATTCCATTAAATGTTAAGGAGTTGAGTACTCTCACAGGTGTACTCAGGGTTATGCCAGTGGCATTGGGTAATTCAAGATCGTAAAATGTTGCTCCCGATGAAGATGAACTATTAAACGTTTGTCCTACAATACCATCCATTGTGATTGTACCACCACTCATATTATTAGTTCCTTGATTAGTCCAATCACCAGCAAGATTGACTATACTATTTCCAGACATAGTGAATATATCAGATCCTCCATCCATTATAAGGTTTCCATTTATATCAAGAGAAGCTGACCCTGATACTGAAATGTCCGCTATCCCTGTGTCAACGCTAGATATATCATTTAAAACTGTCATATTACCTCCGGATATTATTATTTTCGGAGTATCATCGGTAACAGCAGAAAACATGATTTCACTGCAAGTAATAGAGCCACTAGATAATGTTAAACTGGGTGAGCCGTTATCCCCATCAGTATCATAAGGGTCATCCTTGCCCATAATAATTTCATTAGCTATTAAAGTCCCTCCTTCAACTCTAATTTCAGTATTTGCATCAATCAATACTATTCGATCAACATTTACAATAGCACCAGAATTTATTATAAAAACACCACCTCTGGCCATTAGAATCTCATCAATTACAGTGAGGGTATTATTAGAAACAGTTAAAATGGCATCATTAGTAACAAATATTTTTTCAATAGTGTACCCAAAAGTAGTAGAAGAACTTATAACAGGATCATCTCCAGGGGTAGGGTCGCCTGAATCTTTATATGAATTTCCATCAATGTTATAATTTTGATCTCCGGGTTCGGTTCCAGGAGAGGCTTCCCAGTTACTTCCAACTTCCCAAGCATCACTTACATCTCCCTCCCACTCATAGGTCTTGTCGAAAAGATCAAATAAAAACGCTGCGTATCCATTAAAAGGTAACAAGAAAAATAGTCCTAGAAATAAAAAGGTGCAGCTGTACTTTGTTAATAAAAATTTAATGTAAGTCAACATATGGGATGATTGTTATCTCATTTTAAGTTAAAATTTTAATTTAATAAAAGCAAGCATAATTATAATATTTACAACAATCCAATACCATGGACTATCTGCAAAATAGAAATAATAACTTCTATTATCTAGTAAAAAAATAGATTTTTTTTCAAATTCTTGATTCGAAAATATTTTTTTTTCTAAATTATGATCATCTAATAATAATGACTTTTGGTTTAACGTACAGAATAACAGGCTTTTACCAAATGATTTTCCCAAAATAGGAATTCCATCCTGGTGTTGTTGAATTAAACTTTCGGATGAACTCCACTCGGTGCTTAAGATCACAATCAGATTAGCTTTATGTTGAATATATTTTGAGACAATATGAGGAAATGAACTTTCAAAGCAGATAATTGGGGCTATCTTCAATTTCCCATAGGAATATGGATCTTCTGAGTCAACAGAAGCAAAAGTTCTGTCATATCTTGTTGGCCATAAACCATGTTTTTCTAAATAGTTGAAGCCTTTGTAGAAAGGGGTTATTTCAGCAAAGGGAACGAGTTTTTGTTTGGTTCTCCATGAAATATTTTTGTCAGGAGTAATAAATATGGATCCGTTATAAATGTCAAAATAGACCCCTAGTTCTTTTAGTTTAGAACTTGGAGTTGGATGCGTTTCACTTCTATATAATTGAACAAGAGTA
>CAXBNB010000634.1:0-3142 GCA_963976505.1 uncultured Reichenbachiellaceae bacterium | reverse complement strand
TGCCGATGCTGTAATCAAATCTAAGGAAGATACCGGTGAAGTATTGAACAAATTAATGTTGGATATTTCTAAAGAGAAAAAATTTGACACCATCGAGAATGATGAAAACTTCTTAGACTCTTACTATAACTTATATAATGACCTTGTTGGATAGAATCTGCCGTGCAGTACTACTTATTACAGTGGTTGCTGGCTTATTATCGTGTGAAGACCCTAGTGAAGTTGGTCTATCTCTAAACTCAGACGGAACACAAATTAGTGTTTTGTATGAAGAAATAAGTTTACCTACTACCAATGTATTTATTGACAGCCTCAGGACTGATGCTGACCGTAGATTATTGGTAGGACAGTATAATGATCCCATATTTGGGAATACTTCTTCATCTGCATTTTCTCAATTGGCTTTAACATCATTTTCGTTTCAGAGAAAAGAAGATAGCTTGACTACAGATGGAAAAGAAGTGTTTGAATATGAAATTGATTCAGTGATCCTCCAATTGAGGTATAACTATTTTCATTCTACAAATTTTACCCAAAGTCAATCAATCAAGGTTCAGCAAATCAATGATACATTGTTTAACAGTGTGTTTTATTTTGCCAAATTTCCTTCTATGGTTGATGAAAATAGCAAAGTTTATGGCGAACAGTCTTTTCAGGTTAACCCTGAAGTGGACACAGTGCTAAAAATAAACCTAGATGTTTTTGGGGAAGAGACTTTAAAGTTTTTCAAGGAATCTTCTGTTGGATCTATCAGCGGAGATTCTATCATTAATCAACTGAGAGGTATCGCCTTGATACCGGGATCAGGTAATTCCGCAATTCTTGGTTTTGATCCAACCCATGCGGATAGTAAATTGTCAGTACATTATAAGATTAAGCAAATAGAAAATGTGCAGAAGGATTCTACCATTTTAGATTCTCTATCCGTAAACTTTGTTTTCAATAATGCGGTACGTTTTAACAAGATATCAACTGATCGCAGCAGCGCAGAATTGAGTGAAGCTAACGTGAGTTTTGAGTCATTTGATCTGGACAATGGAAAAGTTTATTTGCAAGCGGCAACTGGCATTTATCCTAAGATTGATTTAGCACCGCTAAAAAAGTTTCTGGCAGATCAGAGTGAAATTATTATCAACAGATGTGATATAGAAATTCCTAATACTTTTGATATCAGCGAGAATGACTTTATTAATCCAGTAGAAAATTCCAGATTCTTTTTTATTAAAGATGGAGGCAATATTTCAAATAGTACTGCGCGAGTGGTATTGTCCAACAATGGATACCTTTCTAATAGTTCTGTTCCGGCCTATGCTATTCCCAATGAGGATGAATCATCCTATGAAACGGAAATAACACTTTTCACCCAATTGATAAATTCGGATGCAATTGATGTAGAAAAGCTACTAATGGTTCCCTCTGATATTACGAGTCTGAATCAAAGTATTTTTGAGAAATCAGGAGTTAAACTCAAAGTGTATTATACCGTCCCCAATTAATTTTTATGTGTGGAATTGTTGCTTACTTAGGTGTTGAGTTAGCCTTTTCTATTATAACCGGTAACTGTAGAATAAATGCACAAAATTGTAAACTCATCAAACGCACCTAGTCCAATTGGCCCATACAGTCAAGCTGCCCTTGCTGGAAATACATTGTATGTTTCTGGACAAATACCCTTGGATCCAAAAACCGGAAACCTCATAGAGGGAACTATTGAGGAGGAAACCGAAATGGTAATGAAAAACCTCTCTGCTATACTTACGGAGGCAGGAGCAGATTTTACCAATGTAGTAAAATGCTCTATTTTCGTAAAAGACATGTCTGATTTTGGAAAGATCAATGAGACTTACGGAAAGTTTTTTGAAGAGAACCCTCCTGCAAGAGAAACAGTAGAGGTAAGTCGCTTACCAAAAGATGTAAGGGTGGAAATCTCTTGTATTGCAATCCTTTAAATTAGCATTCCCAAATCCAGTTTTTATTATTTTGGGGAGCATTACAAAATGTTCTTCCTACTTTTGCGCTTCAAATAAAAAAAAACCAAAAATGGAGAAGGAAGTGAGAGTCCGTTTTGCGCCTAGCCCAACAGGTGTATTGCACATAGGAGGTGTCCGAACGGCATTGTACAATTATTTGTTTGCAAAAAAGAACAAGGGAACAATGATCCTCAGAATCGAGGATACTGATCAATCGAGGTATGTACCTGAAGCTGAAAACTACATCAATGAATCACTGGCTTGGTGCGGGATTATTCCTGACGAAAGTCCTTCAGTTGGTGGTCCCTATGGCCCATATATTCAATCCGAAAGAAAAGAGCTTTACAAAGAACATGTAAACAGGTTACTTGCAGAGGACAAGGCTTATTATGCATTTGATACTTCTGAAGAGTTGGACGCCATGAGGGAAAAGCTTAAAGAAGCAAAGGCCAATTCTTTGAGCTACAATAGTATTTCTAGAAATTCGATGAAAAACTCTCTCACCCTTTCAAAGGAAGAGGTAGAGCAGAAAATTGAAGCAGGGGAACCTTATGTAATTAGGATAAAAGTACCTGCCAAAGAAGAGGTAAGATTGAACGATATGATCAGGGGATGGGTGATGGTGCATTCTTCCACTATGGATGATAAAGTGCTGATGAAATCAGATGGAATGCCGACATACCACCTTGCCAATGTGGTAGATGATTACCTCATGAAAATTTCACATGTGATTCGTGGGGAGGAATGGTTGCCTTCTGCGCCACTTCACGTACTGCTGTACAAATACCTTGGCTGGGAGGACAGCATGCCCAAATTTGCGCACTTGCCGCTGTTACTAAAGCCTGATGGAAATGGAAAACTAAGTAAGAGGGACGCACAAAAACATGGGTTTCCTATTTTCCCATTAGAATGGAAAGTAAAAGATGAAGACAGTGAACTGAAAGGTTTTAGAGAAGAGGGCTATTTGCAAGAGGCATTCGTCAATTTTCTTGCTTTCTTAGGTTGGAATCCGGGAACAGAAGAAGAAATATTCTCTTTGGATCAGTTGATAGAAGCGTTTTCCATCGAAAGAATCAACAAATCAGGAGCTAAATTTGACATTCAAAAAGCCATTTGGTTCAATCAACAATACATACGAAAGCAGCCTATAGAATTATTGGCCCATAAAGTGT
>CAXBNB010000633.1:0-3146 GCA_963976505.1 uncultured Reichenbachiellaceae bacterium | reverse complement strand
ATTGGTTTTCCTAAAAAGGTAGCAGGCTGGCAGCAGTTGGGTGCGGACTATGCAATGTATCCGGCAGACCCAGAAAAGAAAAAAGTGAAAAAAGCTGGTGAATGGAATTCATCCAAGATCATCTTTCAAAAGATGAATGTAGAGTACTGGTTGAATGGTGAAAAAGTGGTGCAATTTGTACCTTGGTCCAAAGATTGGTATGCAAGAAAAAACGCGGGAAAATGGGTTAATATGCCGGATTATGGAATGGCCAAAAAAGGGCTCATAGGACTACAAGACCATGGGAGTTTTATTTGGTTTAGGAATATAAAAATAAGGAAACTCTGATGGCAAACAGCCATTGGTTATTTTGAAAAATGAACAATAATAATAGTATCAATATAAATTAAATCTAAAAAAATGAAAGTAATGAATTTGAATAAGGTGCTCGTGGCAGCATTCGTTTTGTCTGTGACAACTATTTTTTCAGCGGAAGCTCAAAAGTCATCATTGTTCAACGGAGAAAACCTCGATGGATGGATTATTTATGGTACTGAAAAATGGTATGTGGAAGATGGCAACCTGATTTCAGAAAGTGGTCCTGATAAAGAATACGGATACTTGGGCACAGAAAAGTACTACAAGGATTTTATCCTAACAGTAGAGTTTTTGCAGGAAGCCAATGGCAACAGTGGGGTGTTTATCCGCTCTACAGTAGATGGTGTGAAAGTGAAAGGATGGCAAGTTGAGGTAGCTCCTGCGGGACAGCATACAGGTGGAGTATATGAGTCTTATGGTCGTGGATGGCTGATCAAACCAGAAGCAGAAAAGGAAAAAGTACTCAAAGAAGGAGAGTGGAACAAGATGAAAATCAAGGTAAAAGGATCACAACTTACTTCATGGCTCAATGGCACCAAAATGATCGAATTGGACGATGAGAAAATTGGCGAAGGAGAAGGTGGAATCGCTTTGCAAATCCACAGTGGAGGTAACATCAAAGTAAAGTGGAGAAACCTTGAGATCAAGGAATTGTAAATCATAAAGAAAGAACCATTTTTATGGATGTCGAAGACCAGCTTTTAATCATTGAGATAAAGAACAGAAACCAATCTGTCTTTGAGGATTTTTTTCATCGGTATTACAACGAACTGACTTTGTTTGCCGAAGGGATGGTTTTCGACATCCAATTGGCAAATGACATTGTTCAGAATGTATTCATTCGGGTTTGGGAAATTGCCAATACTTTAAACATCAATACGCCCATGAAGCCCTATATTTACAGGGCGGTGAAAAACAGGTGCCTTAACTACCTGAGGGATACGCGTACCCACGACAAGCACAACTTTTTGTACTGGCAGGATGTTTCAAATGCCTGTACTTCAGAAGATGAGCCTTGTCCAGAGCTGATGGGGCACGTACGAAACTCCCTCGATAGCTTGCCGACTAAAATGGCAGAGATTTTCAAGCTCAAATACCTTGAAGAAAGAAAACACAGAGACATAGCAGAGACTTTGTGTATATCTGAAAATACAGTCAAAACCCAGCTACTGAGGGGAAAGACTAAACTTAAAAAAATATTGGTAGAAAGTGCTGCGGTGCTATAAACATACATGCGCAAAATATTAAATAAAATACCTATGAAAACCTTAAATATCTGTTCACTATTGGCGGTCTTTTTTGTCGCACTATTGGTTGGCTGTGAAAGCACCAAAAAGAATGAGACTGCCGTTTCGACGCAACCAAACATACTGTTTATCATGACAGACGACCATGCAGTGCGTGCTTTGAGTTGCTATGACGGAACGATCAATAAGACACCCAATCTGGATAGAATCGCTAGAGATGGAGTGATATTTAGGAACAGTTTTGTGTCCAACTCGATTTGTGGGCCCAGCCGTGCAGTGATGTTGACAGGCAAGCACAGTCATATCAATGGGCAGGTGGACAACAAAGTGACTTTTGACGGCACACAGCAGACGTTTCCCAAACTATTGCAAAAGGCAGGATACCAGACGGCCCTCGTAGGGAAGTGGCATTTGAAAAGCGATCCTACGGGATTTGATTATTGGAATGTATTGCCGGGACAAGGGCAGTATTACAACCCTGATTTTATCGAAATGGGAGAGAAAAAACGCGTGGAAGGTTATGCCACAACAGTGACGACAGATTTTGCATTGAACTGGTTAGACAAGAGAGACCAGAAAAAGCCGTTTTGTCTCTTACTGCACCACAAAGCACCACACAGAACATGGCAGCCAGATACATCCTATTTGGCAGAGTTTGCCAACAAATCGTATCCCGTTCCAGACAATTTCTTTGACAAGTTTGAAGGAAGAAGAGCGGCAGCTGAGCAAAAACTGAGTATTCGTGAAGGAGACATGGATTTGAGTTATGACCTTAAAATAGAAGCAGAGGAAGCCAAGTCAAGATTCCCGGGCTACAAGCATAAAGTGAGAATGAATGAGGCACAGAGTGCCGCGTGGAAAAAACATTACGATCCCATCATCCAGGATTTTATAGACAATACCCCAGAAGGAGATGACCTTGACATTTATAAATTCCAACGGTACATGAGAGACTACCTGGCTTGTATTCAGTCAGTGGATGACAATGTAGGCAGGGTGCTTGATTATTTGGAAGAAAACGGCTTGAGTGACAATACCTTGGTGGTTTATACCTCCGATCAGGGATTTTATACAGGAGAACATGGCTGGTTTGACAAACGCTTTATTTATGAGCAGTCTTTGAGAACTCCATTGCTGATGAGAATGCCAAAGGGATACCAAAGAAAAGGGGAGGTAAAAGAATTGGTGCAAAACATCGACTATGCGGCTACCTTTTTGGATATGGCTGGAGTAGCAGTACCAGAAGACATACAAGGGGTTTCTTTAAAACCTCTACTGGAAGGTCGCAAGGATGTGGATTTGAGAGATGCTATTTATTACCATTATTATGAGTTTCCCAATGAACACATGGTGAAGCGTCATTATGGCATAAGGACGGACCGTTACAAACTGATCCACTTTTACAACGACATAGATGACTGGGAACTGTACGACTTGCAAACTGACCCAGACGAAATGAACAACATCTACAACGAGGCATCCAACGCCACTTTGATTGATGAGTTGAAAGTCAAACTGATCGCACTTCAGGAGACCTACCAA
>CAXBNB010000632.1:0-3150 GCA_963976505.1 uncultured Reichenbachiellaceae bacterium | reverse complement strand
TCTTTGCCAATTTCTCTCCTTGATATTTGATGTATGAAGAAGCTTTATAGTCATCCAATTTCGAATCGTCTTCGTCGTTTTGCGTTTGAATGTAGGCCTCTATGGTTCTGTAAGTAAGCAAACCTATTGCTCTGGCTGCCTTCATTCCTTCAATGCCGGCATTTTCATCCTCTTCTCCCCATGTACCGTCTGCTTCCATGGCCATACGTTGAGCGGTATGTACAGCCTTGCTCCATGCAGACTCAGTCGCTGATGATACACAAACTATTAGATTTTCTATCAAATCCGGCATCAATAGTGCCATCTCAAGGGCCTGATGTCCACCACAAGATCCACCTATTACAGTGTGTATTTTATCTATATTCAAATGCTGACGAAGAAGCTCATAGGAATTTACCATGTCTCTGATCGTCACCATCGGAAAGGATAAATAGTACGGCTTATTCGTTTCTGAATTAATGCTCAATGGACCAGTAGATCCATAGCACGACCCTAGCATATTGGCACAAACTATAAAATAATCTTTGGGATCAAAGTGACATCCTTCTCCTACCATTCCCGGCCACCAGTCTTCTGCGTCCGAATTGGCTGTTAGCGCATGACAAATCCAAACCACATTACTTTTATCCGCATTCATTTTACCATAGGTATGGTATGCGATCGTCAAGTCAGGGAAATATCCTCCTGCTTCCAGCTCAAATCTTTTATTATATTGATAAAACTGCTTTGTGGGCATAAGTGATTTTAATTAATTGATTTTTGGATGGCTTGTTCTATGTCGTTTTGAATATCTTCGAAATGTTCTAATCCCAGCGACACCCTCACCAAACCAGCACTAATTGACACTTGTTTTCTTTCTTCATCAGTCAGTTTCGAATGTGTCGTTGAAGCAGGATGTGTTGCAATTGTTCTGGTATCACCAAGATTTGCTGTCAACGATATCATTTCAAGTGCATTTAGAAATTTTCTTCCACTTTCAAGACCACCCTTCAATTCAAAACAAACCAATCCTCCGCCTAATTTCATTTGCTTTTTTGCAAGTTCATGATTCGGATAAGATGGTAAAAATGGATAGGCTACTGAAAGCACCTCGTCATGTTTTTCTAGGTATTCGGCCAATCGAAGGGCATTTTCACAATGTCTCTCCATCCTAAGGGCCAATGTCTCTAGACTCTTAGAAAGCACCCATGCATTGAATGGAGAAAGTGTTGGCCCGGTTCGTTTGGCAAAAGTTCTGACTTTAGCAATCAATTCCTTATTGCCCAAAACAACTCCCCCCATCACACGTCCCTGACCATCAATGTATTTGGTAGCAGAATGTGTAATAAGGTCTGCACCCCATTTAGCTGGCTGCTGTAAAAAAGGGGTAGCAAAACAATTGTCAACATTCAAAAGGCAGTTATGCTTTTTCGACAACTTTCCCAACCATTCTAAATCTATCAAATCCAAAGCAGGGTTTGATGGAGTTTCCACAAAGATCATTTTGGTATTGGGCTGAATGGCAGCTTCCCAAGTTTCTGGCTTTTTGATATCTACATAAGTATAGGAAATATCCCATTCTGGAAGCACTTCCGTAATGACCTTATGCGTATTTCCAAAAACTGACCTTGAGGCCAAAATATGGTCTCCTGATTTTAGAAATGGAGCCATACTTGCAAATACAGCGGCCATACCTGTAGCAGTTGCAAAAGCATCTTCAGTCCCTTCCAATTGAGCCATTTTAGAAGCAAACTCAGAAGTATTTGGATTGGTAAATCTGGAATAAATGTTGCCATCTTCCTCATCTGCAAACAAGGCCCTGGCTTGTTCTGCATCATCAAAGACATAGCTGGAAGTAAGGTATAGAGGAACAGAATGCTCTCTATTCTCAGTTCTTTTCTCCTGCGTTCTTATGGCGATTGTTTCAAAATTTTTATACACGACCACTAACTTTTAAGTTCAACACTGCTCTTTTCTATCTCAACTCTCAAAAGGTATCGCTGGGTTTGATCCTGGATTAAAAATCGATTTTCCAAAATCTTACCCATAAAAAAATCCCTTCTGAGATAAGTCAGAAGTGATTATATAATTTCTTTTATTAAATCCTCAACTTTCTTATCGATCCCCTTTCAGGGTAGGAATTGGCACCTTATTTAAAAATAGGTTGCCAAGGTTTCTCAGGGCCATATCCCTCCACCTTTCTTGATAAGTCAAAATGTTTTTAAAGAACGAATGCGCAAATAAACATATTAATTTGATAATATTCTCAAAACGGAGGCTATTATTTATCAAAAAGTATTCTAAGGTTCTCTTCCTTCCCATTTACATATTCCTTTTCGGATATAATGATTTAAATTGTAACCCATATTGAATCCTGATACAACTCCTAAGTTTTGCGCTATGAAAAACATTTTACCTTTTATAATTTTCGCTTTATTCTGTTCATGTCAGAACAAGCAACAAAAAACAGAAAATAAGGAAACCAATCTATATAAGGCTACAGATATTGAATTTGATCTTGGTAAAGCCACATCTGGGCTCGAAGGTCCTGCAGTTGATTCTAAGGGTAATCTATATTTTGTCAATCCGTTCAAGTCAGGTTCTATTGGCATGTTTGATCCACAAGGTCAATTCCAGCTATTTATTGAGCAGCTACCTGAAGGCAGCACTGGTAATGGCATTCGGTTTGGCAATCAAGGACTAATGTACATAGCTGACTACACTGGTCATAATATATTACAAGTAGATATTGTAAGTAAAAAAGTGACCGTTTATGCCCACAATGATGCCATGAACCAACCCAACGATATTGCCATAACTTCAATGGATATAATATTTGCTTCTGATCCTGATTGGAAAAATAAATCAGGGCAAATCTGGCGAATAGATACCAACGGAACTTTCACGCTACTAGAAACCAATATGGGTACAACCAATGGAATAGAAGTAAGTCCAGATGAAAAAACATTGTATGTGAATGAAAGCATACAAAGAAACGTATGGGCATACGATCTATCTGAAAACGGTAAAATTTCTAACAAGAGATTGTTCGCTAAAATGGAAGACTTTGGTATGGATGGCATGCGTTGTGATGTTGAAGGCAACCTTTACATCACCAGACATGGAAAAGGAACGGTTCTTATTTTATCCCCATCAGGGAAAGTTATTACC
>CAXBNB010000631.1:0-3155 GCA_963976505.1 uncultured Reichenbachiellaceae bacterium | reverse complement strand
CGACTCCAATGGTGACATCAGCACTTCCATTCATTTACCATCAAACATTAATACACTGGTACTGAAAATCAACCATTCAGGAACAGTGAAATACTTTCCTTTAGAATCTATAAACGGCTCTTACGAGTTGCAGTATATTGGCACACTTTAACAACTGGTATTGAACTTTTGCGGTAATAACTTCTAATCAACCAAAATAAATTACCAATTGAACAGAAATACCCATACCTTTGCTTCTTTAAAAAATATAATAATTAATGAAAAACGGAACAGTAAAGTTCTTCAATGAAGCCAAAGGATTTGGGTTCATTAGCGAAGAAGACACAAACAAAGAACATTTTGTACACATTTCTGGCCTAATTGATGAAATTAGAGAAGGAGACGATGTAGAGTTTGAACTAACAGAAGGTAAAAAAGGATTGAATGCAGTAAACGTAAAAGTAGTTTAATTTTTGCGTTAACTTTTTTATTAAATGAGCCTGCCAATTTTGACAGGCTTTTTTTATGTTCGGTTTTTTGCAAATTCTTACAATGATAGAACTTACTAAGAAGAATCTTTCTATCAGATAAACTTCATCTCAAAACCTGTAAAATAAAAAAGGGGCTCATGCCCCTTTTTCAACTCACCTGTCTAACAAATGTCTGTCTTTACATTACTTTAATAACCAACTTAGAGCGCAAAGACATTTTTACCGAAAACTATTTGTTATAGTATAATCAAACACCCAACCATCTATCATAGTCAGCCATCTGGTTATAAAACCAATAATCAGCTTACCACCCCTAAAAAAAATTGCATTTTTTAACCATTTCAGTTACATCACTTGCAAAATGTAGTATGAACAGAAGGAATGCTCTGTTTATGCCGACTTCAGTTCGATAATAGTTATTTCTGGTAAAATACCAATACGGCCAGGGTAGCCAAGAAATCCAAATCCTCTATTCACATACAAATACTGGTTGTTTTCCTGATACAAATCGGCCCATTGCTTATACAAATACTGAGAAGGACTCCAACGGAAATTACCTATTTCTACTCCAAACTGAAATCCATGTGTATGACCGGAGAGTGTCAAATCTATATCAGGCTGAGTAGGTCTGACTTGTGCATCCCAGTGACTTGGATCATGACTTAGAAGAATTTTAACTGGAGCTTCTACATTTTTAACTGCTTTTTCCAGACTTCCATATTGAGCAAATTTCACTCCCCAATTTTGAACACCTATAATCCCAAGCTTTTCTCCATCCACAGTGACATGGCGATTTTCATCTAATAGAATATCCCAACCCATGTTGCGATGTGTTTGAATCAGGTCATCTAAGTTTTTTCTTTTCTCCTTTGGTGAAGCCCACTGTGCATAATCACCATAGTCATGATTTCCCAAAGTAGAAAACACACCCAATGGAGCATTCAGTTTTTCAAAAATATTGACATAGTCTTTGACCTCACTACTCACATTGTTGACAAGGTCACCTGTGAAAAATATCATATCAGGCTTTTCATTTTGAAGCATCTCTATACCTCCCTGAACCGCAGTTTTGTTGTAAAAACTTCCACTGTGGATATCCGACAGTTGAGCCAATCTGACACCATCGAATGCCTTAGGGAGATTTGGAAGCGTGATTGTACGCCTTCTTACCCGATAGTCATAAGCACCTGAGATGATTCCATAGCTAAATATAGTTGCTGGAACAGCTCCTGCTATCAAAGCCACTTTCGATAAAAACTCGGAACGGGGAATACCATTTGATGTAGAAGCCTCAGGCACACCACTGTGCACTATGCCATTGTACGCCCACTGCCCAAATCGAACTATGTCATCTATAAACACAAAGAATACCGCCACAAGTTTTGACACAAAATTGATCGCGACCATGGATACCAAGATCGACCGGACAAAATGATATTTTGCTGAATCCAGTGAAGAGAAAGCCAATACAGCTAAAAATGTAAAAGCAGTCAAAGTCCAATAAGCGATGTAAGCTGCCTTTTTGTAATTTGGAATAGTGTTTTCCACCACAACTTTCACAGCTTGAAAAACATAAATATCTAAAAGAAAATAAAATAGGAGAAGGAAAAATAAAAATGGAGCTCTATGCATGAGGGAGTTTATAAGAATCTGAAGTCTATTACATTTTACAAGTTTTATAGAACGTGTAAAATATTATTCTGTTCGGCGATGATCGAAAAAATAGTTCCTTGGCTTCATTCGAATTGTCCATCGATAATTGTTGATTGAAAAATGGCTGACTAAATTGCAGCCTCAATATTTATAGATGGAAGCAAATAACATAGAAATCACTAAAGACATCAAACTAAGTCTCACTGACTACCTGGGGAATAATTCGTATTCTTCCATAGCATTATTATGTGATGAAAACACCTATGAGCTTTGTTTGCCAAAAATAATGGATTGCCTGCCAGAACATTGGCTGATCCAAATAGAAAGTGGGGAAGAAAACAAAAATATCGATACTTGCCAGCAAATATGGATGGCTCTAACAGAAGGAAGTTTTGACCGAAGCGCATTACTCATAAACCTCGGAGGGGGCGTCATCAGCGACATGGGGGGATTCGCGGCTTCTACCTATAAAAGAGGCATAGACTTCATCAATATACCCACTACGTTACTCTCTCAAGTTGATGCCAGTGTTGGTGGTAAGCTAGGAATTGATTTTTCACATTTCAAAAACCACATTGGACTGTTCAACGAACCCGAAATGATCTTTATTGACTCCATTTTCTTTGACACTTTACCTAAAAGAGAAATTCGATCCGGTTTTGCTGAAGTCATCAAGCATGGACTTATTGCTGACAAAACATATTGGGAAAGCATTGCAGACTTAGATATAAATACCAAATACTGGAATGAGATAGTTGAGCAATCTGTAGAAATAAAAAAGAAAGTGGTAAAAGAAGACCCTTTCGAGGCAGGTTTGCGAAAAATATTAAATTTCGGCCACACCATTGGTCATGGCATTGAGTCCACTTACCTAGATGCTCCACAAGGGCGGTTGTTGCATGGTGAAGCTATTGCCAAGGGAATGATTTGCGAAGCTTACCTTTCAACGAAAAAAACTGGCCTTTCTCAAATTGAGTTAGACAGTATTTCCCAATACTTACTAAAAGTATTTGGCCATGAAAAAATTGATGA
>CAXBNB010000630.1:0-3167 GCA_963976505.1 uncultured Reichenbachiellaceae bacterium | reverse complement strand
CTGCTTTTTGTCCACTGACATGCATTCTCACTTGTTGGCTGGAATAGATGACGGTGTGAAAACCTGGAAAGAGTCCCTCGATATACTTAGGTCTTTAAAGGAAATAGGTATCAATAAGGTGATCACCACCCCACATATAATCTCGGATTACTATCCCAATACGCCAGCAATCATAGAGCAGAAATTACAGGAGCTAAAACATGAAATTAAAAAGGAAGGCATAGATATTCAGATAGAAGCTGCTGCTGAGTACCTTATAGATGAAGGCTTTTTGAAACTTCTAGAAGTGAAGCTCCCTTGCTTACGTTTGGTGGTTCTTTTGTATTGGTAGAAACACCATTTATAAATAAACCTCTGTTTTTAGATGAAGTTTTCTTTAAGATGAAATCATTAGGCTATCAACCAGTACTGGCCCATCCTGAGCGTTATTTATACCTTCAAGAAGATTATACACTTATTCAAAATATAATCGATTCATCGGTACTTCTGCAAATAAATATGGGCTCTTTAGTTGGTTATTACTCTTCAGGGGCAAAAAAATTAGCGGAATATTTAATTAATCATAAGAACGTGCATTTCTTAGGGTCAGACATTCACAACGAGAGACACTTAGAAGCCTACAAGAAAGCATTGTCATCAAAATATTTCGAAAAGTGCAGGCAACTATTCTTATATAACAATACATTATAAATATCATACACTAGGACTAATTTAAGTTTGTCCTTTATAATCAGGGATAAAAAAGATAAATTTTAAAATTAGTCTATCTTTGCCCGTCGAAATTCAGAATACAGGTTTTTACATTAATTGAAATGAAAAAATACAGTTTATTAATACTATTGGTTTTGTGTGTCAATTTGGTCATAGCATCAGGAAAAGATGAAGGTGATGAAAAAAAACCTGTCCCAGATTTGCCAGGGGTCATTATGATTGACTTTGGATTTAACCTCTCCCAAAGTGCTCCCAGCGACCTTGAAACCAATTGGTTTAAATCAAAGTCATTTGGCGCCTACTATATGAAGTCATATAAACTGGGTAAGAAAATGAGTTTTGACCCAGCAATTGGAATTAATCTTGAAAAATATGGTTTTTCAAACGACATCACGATAGGCTATCAAACAACAGGAACTACCACAGAGTTGTCTGTAATTGATCTTAGCGGATTCGACGAAGTGAAAAAATCTCAATTGGCAATGAATTATTTAGATATCCCATTGCAATTAAAGTACTATTTAAAAAACAACGAAGTAAAAGGATCTGCTTATGTATCAGTAGGTGCTATAGCTTCATTACTCATAGAATCACACACAAAAGTGAAATTTAAAGATGGCGGAAGAGATCAAACCGTAAAGACACGAGACAATTTTGAGATGAATAAGATCAGGTACGGATTGCAGGGTCGATTTGGTTTCGGAAGTGTAAACTTTTTCTACAAGCATTACTTTTCTACCCTTTTCAATAGCAATGGTCCAGTTGGCGCTACTGACATCACAACAAATACAATTGGTATTTCGATAAGTGGCCTCTAATCGAAAAAATAGAGCGTTCCAAAACAAACAAATATTCCCAAAACACAGCCAAACAATATCTCTTTAGGGGTATGTGCATTTAGGTAAAGTCGTGAGGTCATTACCAGCCCTGATAATACGATTGTAAAGATCAGAGCATAAATAATCATACTTTCCGGATAATTGCGAGACAACATAAACATAAACCCCACCACACCGCTTACTCCTGCTGCGTGAATGCTGATCTTGTAGAAAAGGCTAATTAGCATCAATACCATTAAAAGTACTGTGGTGGCAATCAGCATTAGCCCTACGGTCTCATTTACTTGTATTTTAAGAATAAACATCACAGTAGTGATGGCATAGAAAATAGTAACGAAAAAGAATGGTAAAAATCGCTCTTCCCTTTTCTCCAGTGAAAAACTAGAAACAGAACCAGAATATATCAATGCTGCTACTCCAAAAAGTGGAATAAGAAATGTCGTAATAAATAAAAATGGGAGCAAAACCCACCCAACTGGATGAACCAATTCAGGCAGTGCCGCATATACAATCAAAAAAGTAATAGTTGGCATCATCAAAGGATGAAACACTATAGAAACGGCTTTCATCAACATTCTTGTCACCTTAACTCCTTTCTCAACCTAGCGACAGGAATATTCAATTGCTCGCGGTATTTAGCTACCGTGCGCCGTGCAATATTGTAACCCTCGGCATTCAGTAGTTTCTCCAATTTATCATCAGAGAGAGGCTTCAGTTTATTTTCGTTACCAATAAACTCTTTGAGTTTTAGCTTCACTTCCCTACTGCTCACATCTTCTCCAGAGTCGGTAGAAATACCCTCTGAAAAAAAATATTTCAAAGGATAAATTCCAAATTCAGTTTGTATTGCTTTGCTGTTGGCTACCCGAGAAATCGTTGAAATATCCATATTGATTTTTTCCGCTATGTGCTTCAAAATCATAGGCTTCAATTTGCTCTCATCACCATCCAAAAAGAAATCATACTGGAATTCAATGATGGCATTCATCGTGTTCAACAAAGTCTGTTGTCTTTGCTTGATAGCATCAATAAACCATTTTGCAGCATCAAGCTTTTGCTTTACAAAAGTAACCGTCTCTTTAAGTTTTTTATCCTTCTTATCACTCTTGCTATAGCTTTGGAACATGTCGGAATACGACCTGCTAATTCTCAGTTCAGGAGCATTTCTAGAATTAAGGCTCAATTCCATTTTACTGTTGTTGTTTACCAAAATAAAATCAGGTGTGAGATAGTGTGTCTTCACTAAGCTGTCAGTTGTTCCTCCTGGTTTGGGATTTAATTTTGTAATGACACTTACAGCCTCCTTAAACTCCTCTTCGTCTTCTATCCCAAGTTTTTTAATGATTTTATCATAGTGCTTTTTCGTAAACTCATTAAAATTTGTGGCTATAATTTTGTGCGCTAATATTACCTCTTCCGTTTGATGTTCTTTTTTTTCGAGCTGCAACAACAAGCATTCTTTTAAATCTCGCGCAGCAATACCAGAGGGTTCAAAGCTTTGTATTTTCTGAAGAATTTCTTCCAGTTCTTCAAGTGAAGTCTCAATATTTTGAGAAAAAGCCAAGTCATTCAAAATGGCTTCCAATTCTCTTCTGATATATCCGTCTGATTCAATGC
>CAXBNB010000629.1:0-3171 GCA_963976505.1 uncultured Reichenbachiellaceae bacterium | reverse complement strand
CTATCTAAATGACAAGAAGTTGCTTAATCAGGTACAGCAATACAATGTAAAGGAAGCAAAAAGCAATTACACCGAAAATCGGTTTTTAAAAGATATTAAGGTTATCCTGCGTGTTTGATTATTTCGTAATTTTCTTAAAAAAAGCGTTTGTAAGTAGAGCAAAGATGCTAAGAAAGGAAATGACAACCGAACAAAGGATTACACATATTGTTCACAATGTACTTGTAAATTATGATGAAAGTACCAAGTTATTGAAGTAAATCAGGAATTGCCTGTAGAAAGCAATCAATATTGGCTCACTATTCCTCAATTCAAATTTCTATTGAAGACATCCAATCAAGTAAGCATTCAACTTCGCTGTATCGCATCACTTATACTTTGTTATACAAACAAAAGTTTGTTGGCTATGGCTATGAATATGGGAAGTGAACCTGTAAAAAAACACTTACACTCTGCTCAAACCCTCACCCAAATCCACCTGATAAGGTTTTAGATCAATAGAAAAAACTGCCTTATAGGCTAGGGTAGCTGTTGAAATAAACTCATTCACATAGCCCTTCTTTACGATGTTGATGGTGCAGCCACCAAATCCACCGCCCATCATCCTGGCACCTAGTACCTGATCGTCTTTTTGCGCAAAGTCCGCCAGGAAGTCCAGCTCTTCACAACTTACTTCATACATTTTACTTAGGCCATGATGGGATTGGTTCATGTATTTTCCCATGCTTATCAGGTCATTTTGACTCAATGCGTCGCATGAGTTTACTACACGTGCATTTTCATTGATGACAAAGTGTGCCCGTTTGAGTTTTATGGGATCGATTTGATCAGCCAACACTTCCAGCATTTCTTTTGTCAGGTCTCTAGCGGATGCCACTTCAGGGTATTTTTGCTTTACTATTTCCACCACATTTTCCACATCGTTTCTTCTGTTGTTGTACTCAGAGTCAGTCAGTTCGTGGGTTACACATGTGTCAAGAAGAACAATCGTGTAACCATCCAATACAGCAGGAAAGAACTTGTATTCCAAGTTTCTGCAATCCAGAAACAGGCAGTGGTCTTTTTTGCTGAATGTGACAGCATACTGGTCCATCAGTCCACAATTCAATCCCACCCGATGCTCAGAAGCCTGAGCCATTGTAGCAATCTTTTCTTTACTGATTCCTAAATCAAACAGCTCACTCAAAGCGTAATAAAGCCCACAAGTAAGGGCAGCAGAAGAGGAGAGTCCCGCACCTATGGGAATATTCCCACCAAAGACCAGGTTGAAGCCATCAATCTCAAAACCTTCTTCCTGAAGCCCAATCATCATTGACTCCATGTATTTCATCCATCCAGTTGATTTTACATTTTGAATGTCGATAGCCACTTGTGTGGTTTCATTGTAATCTGCAGAATGGATGGAGGCTGTTTTTGATTCATTTTTTCCTGCTGCAAAAAATGTGTATTTGTTAATTGCGGCCGGCAATACGAACCCTAGATTATAATCTGTATGTTCTCCTATTAAGTTGATTCTACCGGGTGTCTGTACTTTTACTTCAGGATTCTTTTCAAACAATGAAATGTATTTGGAGGTGATTTCTTGTAGCATATTGTGTAAGCAAAGATTTTATTTAAACGTAAAACTAACGTTTATTGATTTATTGCAACAGTTTTTTGGAGTATCAGAGAAAACATTTTTACTTAATAAAAACAATTGAAAGGCACATACCTTCTTGATCCGGCAGGTAGACCTAAATCTCCTAAATGGAACTTTAATTCTCCCTTCAGGGGAAGGGGGTGTTTTTGAAATCGCGAAACAATCTTATCGTATTCTACATAAACCTGCGTTTTTGAGAAAAGGATAAATTAGTCGGATGTCAGTAATTGTTCTAAATAAAGGCAAGTTGATCAAGGTTCACTTAGGGTTGGCTGTGACACTAAAAGATACCGCAACCAGTGCGGTAAGGAAGGCTTGTTTTAAATGCGTTTGCGCTAGGTATAAGAGTCCTTTTTTAACAAACGCAGCATTCTGGAGGCACCATTCAGCAGCCTTTTCAATACATTAAAAAGAAGTGTAAAATAAAATAATAACGACAACAGCCATATTGCCAGGATGTTGAAATAGAAAGTGTCTATTTCTATGTTGGCAAAACGTTTTGCTGGGGCATAAAATTGAGCATTGCCCCATGAAGAAGTAGGGGTCATATAAATAGGATCTTTCTTTTGGATGAGTTGAAAATTACTCAAGTGTACTTTTTCTATCACATCTCTATTCAAAACCAAATTAGCAAGTGCTTTGTTGTGGTGGTCTTGTTTTAGTGCATACAATTCCTCTTTGCCAATGGATGCAATTACCTCATTGTATTGCGATTCTCTCGCTTTGTTGGCATCCTGCATGGCCTGCCTGTAGTATTCCTTTTTTGTATTGAGAAATGCCATTATTTTATTGAAAGCGATACTGTCGAAATCAACAATATTGAGTTGATCGGCCATGTCAATAGATGGGCTATTGCCATTATTGTTCAAAGCCCGTAGTTCGTTGGACAACAACCTGAAGGTATAGGCTGCCTGCACAGAATCTTTTGTATTGGTGAGGAACATGGCTTGATTGGCTTCTCTTTCAAGTCTTGGAATGAGGTAGGATGCTTTGTAGCTATTGGTACTGATGGCCCTGTCATAATCAAAAAACTGACGCTCATAGTTGTTGTTTTTGTATTGCTCTACTGCGAGTGCTTCATAAGCCCATCTCGAAACCATTACATTTCCTATTAATGGGACATGATGTTCATTTCTAATGTTGGTGTGTAACTCATCAAATCGGATCATTGCTCCACCGAGAAGGAGCTGCGGTACCAAGATCAATGGAATAAGAATGTAGATGGTCACAATGGAGTTGAGTCCAGAAGAAATGTTAAGTCCTATAATATTGGCGAAACATCCTGCGGAAAAAAGAATGAGCCAATAGCTAAAAGTAAGCCCTTCTATTCCCAAAATATGATTGCCAACGATCACAAAGATGAACATCTGTATGCCTGTTAGACTAAATAGATATAGTATTTTGGAATTGATATAACTGAACCTACTGAGGTTAAGGAAGGACTCTCTGATGAGAATCTTTTGATCTTTAAAAATCTCCTCTGCGCTCACCGAAAGGCCCATGAACAAGGCCACTACGACGGACATGAAAAG